>NZ_JBSFMT010000096.1:0-32814 GCF_053599695.1 Streptomyces sp. NPDC000878
CGTCCGCGAGCTGCACACGTACTACGTGGTGGCGGGCGGGGTGCCGGTGCTGGTGTACACGGACTCCGTGTACGGCCCTTCGCACGACCCTCAGCTGTGCGGTCAGCGGTCAGCGGTCGACGATTCGGTCGAACTGCGTGGTGGTGTGCCGCAGATGGGCCACCAGCTCCTCGCCGACCTTCGGCTCCGGGGCGTCCGAGGGCACGAAGAGGATCGAGACCTGCATGTGCGGCGGCTCGGCGAACCAGCGCTGCTTGCCGCCCCAGACGAACGGGGCGAGGTTCCGGTTGACGGTGGCGAGGCCGGCCCGGGCGACGCCCTTGGCGCGCGGCATGACGCCGTGCAGCGCCTTGGGGGCCTCCAGGCCCACTCCGTGCGACGTACCGCCCGCCACGACCACCAGATAGCCGTCCGAGGCGGCCTTCTGCTGCCGGTAGCCGAAGCGGTCGCCCTTGGCCACGTGTGTGACGTCCAGGACCGCGCCGCGGTACTCCGTGGCCTCGTGGTCCCCCAGCCACAGCCGGGTGCCGATACGGGCGCGGAAGCGGGTCTGCGGGAACTGCTGCTGAAGCCGTCCGAGGTCCTCGGCCTTGAGATGGCTGACGAACATGGTGTGCAGGGGCAGCCGGGCCGCGCGCAGCCGGTCCATCCAGCCGATGACCTCCTCCACGGCGTCCGAACCGTCGGTGCGGTCCAGCGGCAGGTGGATCGCGAAGCCTTCGAGACGTACGTCCTCTATGGCGGCGTGCAGTTGGGGCAGCTCCTGCTCGGTCACCCCGTGGCGCTTCATGGAGGACATGACCTCGATGACGACACGGGCGCCGACGAGGCCGTGCACCCCGTCCACCGACGACACCGAGCGGATGACGCGATCGGGCAGCGGTACGGGCTCCTCGCCCCGTCTGAAGGGCGTCAGCACCAGCAGGTCGCCGCTGAACCAGTCCTTGGTCCGCGCGGCCTCGTACGTCGTGCCGACGGCCAGGACGTCCGAGCCCAGCCGCGTGGCCTCCTCCGCCAGCCGCTCGTGCCCGAAGCCGTAGCCGTTGCCCTTGCAGACCGGGACGAGCCCCGGGAACTGCTCGGACACGTGCTTGTGGTGCGCACGCCAGCGCGCGGTGTCGACGTAGAGCGTGAGCGCCATGGCCGGGACCTGGAACCTTTCTCGTGGCTGCGATCTATTCAGAGGTACGAACGGAAGTTTCGGGACGTCAGCGGCGCGACATGTAGATGTCGAGCGCCTTGTGGAGCAGCTTGTTGAGCGGGAAGTCCCACTCGCCGAGATACTCGGCAGCCTGCCCACCTGTGCCGACCTTGAACTGGATCAGGCCGAAGAGGTGGTCCGTCTCGTCCAGCGAGTCCGAGATGCCGCGCAGGTCGTAGACGGTGGCGCCCAGTGCGTAGGCGTCGCGCAGCATCCGCCACTGCATGGCGTTCGAGGGACGGACCTCACGGCCGATGTTGTCCGAGGCGCCGTACGAGTACCAGACGTGTCCGCCGACGATCAGCATCGTCGCCGCCGACAGGTTCACTCCGTTGTGGCGCGCGAAGTAGAGCCGCATACGGTTGGGGTCCTCGGTGTTGAGGGCCGTCCACATGCGCTGGAAGTACGACAGCGGGCGGGGCCGGAAGTGGTCGCGCACCGCCGTGATCTCGTACAGCCGCTGCCACTCCTCCAGGTCGTGGTAACCGCCCTGGACGACCTCGACACCGGACTTCTCGGCCTTCTTGATGTTGCGGCGCCACAGCTGGTTGAAGTTCTGGTGGACCTCTTCCAGCGAACGGTTCGCCAGCGGCACCTGGTAGACGTAGCGAGGCTGTACGTCGCCGAAGCCGGCCCCGCCGTCCTCGCCCTGCTGCCAGCCCATGCGGCGCAGCTTGTCGGCGACCTCGAAGGCGCGCGGTTCGATGAAGTCGGCCTCGATGTCGCGCAGCCGCTTCACGTCCGGGCTCTGGATGCCCGCCTTGATGGAGGGGGCCTCCCAGCGCCGGATGATCACCGGCGGGCCCATCTTCACGGAGAAGGCGCCCTGCTGCTTGAGGTGCGCCAGCATCGGCTGGATCCAGTCGTCGAGATTCGGCGCGAACCAGTTGATGACCGGGCCCTCGGGCAGATACGCGAGATACCGCTTGATCTTGGGCAGCTGGCGGTACAGCACGAGACCCGCGCCGACGATCTCGCCCGTCCGGTCGTCGAACCACCCGAGGTTCTCGGAGCGCCACTCCGCCTTGACGTCTGCCCAGGCCGGAACCTGCATGTGGCTCGCCGACGGCAGGCTCTGGATGTACGCCAGATGCTGCTCTCGGCTGATCGTCCTCAGGGTCAGGCTCATTCGGGGCGCTCCTCGGGCTGGTGTGTCCCCATGGGTACAGGGGCTCCGGCTCTCGCGCCGAAGCCTACTGCGCCCTGCGAGCGCCTCGTCTGGCCGTATGGCCGTATGGCACCTGTGCCCCGGCCCTGCGTCGGCCGGGGCACAGGGGGACGGCCCGCGTCAGCCGATCACGCCGCCGAAGAGGCCGCCGTGCGCCATGCCGAGGAAGAAGCCGACCGCTGCGGCGCCGAGGCCCAGGATCAGCCCGAAGCGTTCACGGGTCGTCTCCGAGACGAACTGTCCGTACGCGCCGGTGAGGATCCCCACCAGGCCGGTCCAGGAACTGAACAGATGCAGACTGTGGAACATCGCCGTGACGAAGGCCGTCACCCCGAGCACCAGGGTCACAGCGAGCAGGCTGTCCTGGAGGGGATGGGGCTTGCCGTCGGTGGCGAAGAGGGATCCGGCGGTGTTGGGTCGCAATGCCTGTGCCATGTGGCACCTCCTGCGGAAGGCGGCGCATCGTAGCGCCATACACACCCGATGTGTACAGATTGACGGTCACCGGGGGCTGATTTCAACCGGAAGCCGCTGTGCGGGTACTCTGTACCGTCTGCACCGGTGTCTGCCCAGGCCATGACGAGGAATCCCTTCCGGGAACTCCGATTGTCAGTGGTCGCAGCTACCGTTGCGTACGCATCAACAACCCTCCTGCCACGGAACGACCGTGGCCGCTGAGTCCAAAGGAGGTGGGTTCCACATGCGTCACTACGAAGTGATGGTCATCCTCGACCCCGAGCTGGAGGAGCGCGCTGTCGCCCCTCTGATCGAGAACTTCCTCTCCGTCGTCCGTGAGGGCAACGGCAAGGTGGAGAAGGTCGACACCTGGGGCCGTCGTCGTCTCTCGTACGAGATCAAGAAGAAGCCCGAGGGCATCTACTCGGTCATCGATCTGCAGGCTGAGCCCGCGATCGTCAAGGAGCTCGACCGCCAGATGAACCTGAACGAGTCGGTCCTCCGGACCAAGGTCCTCCGCCCCGAGACCCACTGAGCCTCCCGCTCAGCTGGTCCCGGGATTTCGAGTAGCAGCACCAAAAGCAGCCAGCAGCAAACCCGCCGAGAGGTTCCCCTATGGCAGGCGAGACCGTCATCACGGTCGTCGGCAATCTTGTCGACGACCCCGAGCTGCGCTTCACCCCCTCCGGTGCGGCGGTCGCGAAGTTCCGTGTCGCGTCCACCCCCCGCACCTTCGACCGGCAGACGAACGAGTGGAAGGACGGCGAGAGCCTGTTCCTGACCTGCTCGGTCTGGCGTCAGGCGGCGGAGAACGTGGCCGAGTCGCTCCAGCGAGGCATGCGCGTCATCGTGCAGGGCCGGCTGAAGCAGCGGTCCTACGAGACCACGCAGGGCGAGAAGCGCACGGTCTACGAGCTGGACGTCGACGAGGTCGGCGCCAGCCTGCGCAGTGCCACGGCCAAGGTCACCAAGACCGCCGGCGGCGCCGGCCGTGGTGGCCAGGGTGGTTACGGCGGCGGCGGCGGTGGCGGTGGCGGCCAGCAGGGCGGCGGCTGGGGTGGAAACTCCGGCGGTGCTCCGCAGGGCGGCGGCGCTCCGGCCGACGACCCCTGGGCGACCGGCGCTCCCGCCGGTGGCAACCAGGGCGGCGGTGGCGGTGGCGGTGGCGGCTGGGGTGGAAACTCCGGCGGTGCCAGCAGCGGTGGCGGTGGCGGCGGCTACTCGGACGAGCCCCCCTTCTAGGCCTTCGGGCCGAGGGCGGGTCGTACCCACACTTCTTGATCACACAGGAGAAACACCATGGCGAAGCCGCCTGTGCGCAAGCCTAAGAAGAAGGTCTGCGCTTTCTGCAAGGACAAGGTCCAGTACGTGGACTACAAGGACACGAACATGCTGCGGAAGTTCATTTCCGACCGCGGTAAGATCCGTGCCCGCCGCGTGACCGGCAACTGCACGCAGCACCAGCGTGACGTCGCCACGGCCGTCAAGAACAGCCGTGAGATGGCGCTGCTGCCCTACACGTCCACCGCGCGATAAGGGAAGGGTGACCGACTAATGAAGATCATCCTCACCCACGAGGTCTCCGGCCTCGGCACCGCGGGCGATGTCGTCGACGTCAAGGACGGCTACGCTCGCAACTACCTGATCCCGCGGAACTTCGCGATCCGCTGGACCAAGGGTGGCGAGAAGGACGTCGAGCAGATTCGTCGCGCTCGCAAGATCCACGAGATCCAGACCATCGAGCAGGCCAACGACATCAAGGCCCGCCTCGAAGGCGTCAAGGTCCGTCTGGCCGTCCGCTCCGGCGACGCCGGTCGTCTCTTCGGTTCCGTCACCCCGGCCGACATCGCCACGGCGATCAAGGCTTCCGGTGGCCCCGAGGTCGACAAGCGCCGTATCGAGCTGGGCTCCCCGATCAAGACGCTCGGCGCCCACGAGACGTCGGTGCGTCTGCACCCCGAGGTTGCCGCCAAGGTCAACATCGAGGTCGTCGCTGCCTAAGGGCCGCGCTCGCTGAAGCAGTTGTGGGGCCGCATCCTCAGGGATGCGGCTCTTCTGCGTGCCCTGGTTGCGTGAGCAAGCCGAGCACACCGATGTTTCACGTGAAACAGCAGGAACTGGTCGATGTTTCACGTGAAACAAGGGAGACGGAGTAGAGCGTGGTTCAGCGCGCTCGGCGCTCTCCGTGAGTTCAGCGGGTGGCGCCCGTGACCATCCAGCGGCCCGATCGGGCTCGCAGCCACAAGGTCAGCATGCGGACGGTCATCATGAGCGTCATCGCTCCCCAGAGGGCGGTGAGGCCGCCGCCGAGAGTCGGCACGAGCAGGGCCACCGGTATGAAGGCGGCAAGCGTGACCAGCATCGCCCCGGCCAAGTAGGGGCCGTCGCCCGCACCCATCAGTACGCCGTCGAGGACGAAGACGATCCCGCAGATCGGTTGGGACAACGCGACCACGAGCAGGGCCGGCAACGCGGCGTCCTTGACCACGGAGTCACTGGTGAACAGCGACATGAACAAGGGACGGCTGACGATCACCAGCAGACCGAGCACGACTCCGGTGGCGATGCCCCACTCGACCATGCGGCGGGAGGCTTCGCGTGCGCCCTGGGTGTCGTTCGCGCCGAGGTAGCGCCCGATGATGGCCTGCCCGGCGATGGCGATCGCGTCGAGCGCGAAAGCGAGCAGGCTCCACAAGGACAGAATGATCTGGTGCGCGGCGACGTCCGCGTCCCCGAGCCGCGCGGCGACGGCCGTGGCGATCATCAGGATCGCCCGCAGGGAGAGAGTGCGGACCAGGAGTGGTGCGCCCGCCTGGGCGGAGGCCCGTATCCCCCTGATGTCGGGGCGCAGCGAGGCGCCGTGCCGACGGGCGCCGCGGACGACGACCGTCAGATAGGCCGCCGCCATGCCCCACTGCGCGATGACGGTGCCCCAGGCGGAGCCGGCGATGCCGAGGTCCGCGCCGTAGACGAGGCCCGCGTTCAGGGCGGCGTTGGCGACGAAGCCCGCTACGGCCACGTACAGCGGGGTTCTGGTGTCCTGGAGGCCACGCAGAACGCCGGTGGAGGCGAGGACGACGAGCATGGCCGGGATGCCGAGCGCCGAGATCCGCAGATAGGTGACCGCGTACGGGGCAGCGGTGTCCGAGGCGCCGAAGAGGTCCACGAGTGCGGGTGCCGAGGGCAGGACGACGGCGATGACGGCTGCACCGAGCAGCAGGGCGAGCCAGATGCCGTCCACACCCTGGCGGATGGCGGCTTGGAGATCGCCCGCACCGACGCGTCGGGCGACGGCGGCCGTGGTGGCGTACGCGAGGAAGACGAAGACGCTGACGGCTGTGGTGAGGAGGACAGAGGCGATGCCGAGTCCGGCCAGTTGAGCTGTGCCGAGATGGCCGATGATCGCGCTGTCGGCCATGACGAAGAGAGGCTCGGCGACGAGTGCGCCGAAGGCGGGAACGGCCAGTGCGACGATCTCTCGGTCGTGCCGGCGCCGGGTCGCCCTGGGTGCAGCTGGAGCCTGTGTCATGACCACCAATCTAATCTTCCACAGGTAAGAGATGCAATGCGCTTGTGACTATTACCTCTCCTCTTGAGGTGTGCGCTGCCGTGTGCCGCTTGTGGAGATCTTGGCCCAATGGGGAAACTTTTTCTTCTGCACAGCCGGTGGATGGGAAACACGCTGGTCAGAGGTGGTTTGTCGGAAGTCGCGAAAGCTTGTTCACAGGGCTGTCCACCGGGTCGTGCACAGGTTTTGCCGAGTTCTCCACAGCATCCGGGCCGTCGTCCACATGGCCTGTGGATAACCAGATTGGCTGACGGTGCCGACGGGCCTACGGTGGTGCGGCGCCCGCTCCTTCCCTCGGCCTCGGAAACGTCACAAAACCGACGCGCCGGAACCGGAGTTGGGCCTCTTATTTGTCAGTGCCGTGCCGTAGAACAGAGAAGCACGGCGAGGTCCGCTCGGCGGACGGGAGGAGGTGGCTCGGTGAGTATTTCCGAGCCCTTGGACGACCCGTGGGCCGACAGCGGTCCCAGTGATCGTCTGCCCGCCTCCCGGCAGCGCCGCGAAGGGGGCCGGGGCCGCGACGAACAGCACGACCGCGGCCGCGAGAACGGCGCGTGGGAGAGTGAGGGCACGTCCTTCGAGCGGGTACCACCGCAGGACCTCGACGCCGAACAGTCCGTCCTCGGCGGCATGCTCCTGTCCAAGGACGCCATCGCCGACGTCGTCGAGGTCCTGAAGGGCCATGACTTCTACCGGCCCGCGCACGAGATCGTCTACGGGGCGATCCTCGACCTCTACGCGAAGGGCGAGCCGGCCGACCCCATCACGGTCGCGGCCGAACTCACCAGACGGGGCGAGATCACCAAGGTGGGCGGCGCTCCCTATCTGCACGCGCTGGTGCAGACGGTGCCGACAGCGGCGAACGCCGAGTACTACGCGGAGATCGTGCACGAGCGCGCGGTCCTACGGCGCCTGGTCGAGGCCGGAACCCGCATCACCCAGATGGGATACGCGGCCGACGGAGACGTCGACGAGATCGTCAACAGCGCCCAGGCCGAGATCTACGCGGTCACCGAGCAGCGCACCACCGAGGACTATCTGCCGCTCGGCGACATCATGGAGGGCGCGCTCGACGAGATCGAGGCGATCGGCTCGCGTTCGGGGGAGATGACCGGTGTGCCCACCGGGTTCACCGACCTCGACCAGCTCACCAACGGGCTGCATCCCGGACAGATGATCATCATCGCGGCTCGCCCCGCCATGGGTAAGTCGACGCTGGCGCTGGACTTCGCTCGCGCCTGTTCGATCAAGCACAACATGCCCAGCGTGATCTTCTCCCTCGAAATGGGCCGCAACGAGATCGCCATGCGTCTGCTGTCCGCGGAGGCACGCGTGGCCCTTCACCACATGCGCTCCGGCACGTTGACCGACGACGACTGGACCCGGCTCGCCCGCCGGATGCCGGACGTGTCGGCCGCGCCGCTGTACATCGACGACTCCCCGAACCTGTCGATGATGGAGATCCGCGCCAAGTGCCGCCGCCTCAAGCAGCGCGCGGACCTGAAACTCGTGGTCATCGACTACCTCCAGCTGATGCAGTCCGGCGGCAAGCGTTCCGAGAGCCGCCAGCAGGAGGTCTCCGACATGTCGCGAAACCTGAAGCTCCTGGCCAAGGAGCTGGAGCTGCCGGTGATCGCGCTCTCGCAGCTGAACCGTGGCCCTGAGCAGCGCACGGACAAGAAACCCATGGTCTCCGACCTGCGTGAGTCCGGCTCGATCGAGCAGGACGCGGACATGGTGATCCTGCTGCACCGCGAGGACGCGTACGAGAAGGAGTCACCGCGCGCGGGCGAGGCGGACATCATCGTCGGCAAGCACCGAAACGGCCCGACGGCGACGATCACGGTCGCCTTCCAGGGCCACTATTCGCGCTTCGTGGACATGGCCCAGACGTAGGACCGGGTCCGCGGCAGAGGGGAAATGCGCTCGACGCAACGCGGCCCGGCCGATGAACTTGCCCCATGACAACACCTCAGGACGACCTTCTTCCCGGTACGCGGCGGGCGTTGCTGCACCGGATCGCTGTTGCCCAGAGTCAAGGGCGGGCGCCGTCGTTGGTCGCGGCGGTGGTGCGGGGCGGGGAGACGGTGTGGACGGGGGCGCGGAGTTCGGTGGAGGGCCAGGTGCCCGATGCCGACGTGCAGTACCGGATCGGTTCGATCACCAAGACCTTCACCGCCGTACTGGTGATGCGGCTGCGCGACGAGGGACTGCTCGATCTCGTCGACCCGCTGGAGAAACATCTGCCGGGTACCGGTGCGGGGGAGGCCACCATCGCCGAACTGCTCGCGCACACCGGTGGGTTGGCGGCCGAGTCACCCGCTCCCTGGTGGGAGCGGACGCCCGGATCGCTGCGGCCCGAGCTGGCCGACGTACTCGGGGAGCGGCCGTTGCTGCATCCCGTGGGCCGGCGTCACCACTACTCGAACCCCGGTTACAGCGTCCTCGGCGCGCTGGTCGAGGAGGTGCGCGGCGCTCCGTGGGAGGACGTGCTGCGGCGTGAGGTGCTCGAACCCCTGGGGCTGGAGCGGACCAGCGGGCAGCCGCAGGCACCGCACGCGGGCGGGTGGGCGGTGCATCCCTGGGCCGACGTGCTGCTGCCGGAGCCGGCCGAGGACCTCGGGCGGATGGCGCCGGCCGGTCAGCTCTGGTCCACCGCAGGGGACTTGGCACGCTTCGCGGTCTTCCTCGCCAAGGGGGACGACCGGGTGCTGAGCGCCGCGTCCGTTGCTGAGATGCGTACGCCGGCTGCTCCGCCCGAGGAGGCGGACTTGGCCGCAGGTGCGGCGTACGGCCTCGGTATGCAGGTCCAGTACCGGGACGGCCGGATGCTGGTGGGGCACGGCGGCTCGCTGCCCGGCTTCCTGGCGAGCCTCACCATCGGCGTGGCGGACGACCTCGCGGCTGTCGTCCTGGCCAACTGCACCTCCGGTCCGCCGGTGTCCGCGGTCGCCGCCGACCTCGTGAGGATCGTCGCGGAGGCCGAGCCTCGGATTCCCGAGCCGTGGCGACCGTTGCCCGAAGTCGACAGCTCCGTACTGGAGTTCGCGGGCCAGTGGTACTGGGGGACCACCCCCTATGCCCTGCGACTGACGGTCGACGGGGGTGTCTCGCTGGGGCCCTTGACCGGTATCGGCCGCCGCTCGCGCTTCAGGGCGAACGGCGACGGAACCTGGACGGGGCTCGACGGCTACTTCGCCGGAGAGCTTCTGCGGGCCGTACGGCGGCCGAACGGGACCGTGGACCACCTGGACCTCGGGTCGTTCGTCTTCGTGCGTCAGCCGTACGAGGAGGGGGCTTCTGTGCCGGGTGGGGTGGATCCGGAGGGGTGGCGCGGGATCCGGTAGGTGCCGGCTGCGGGAAAGCGTCATGTTTCACGTGAAACATGACGCTTTCCCGGTCGAAGGGAGGCTTGTGCGTGAGTCTGCTGGCGTCGGTCGCCAGGCCGGGGTGCTCAGAGCTGGAGTTTGAAGCCCACGTGCGAAGGCGTGAAACCGAGCCGTTCGTAGAAGCGGTGGGCTTCTGTGCGAGTGATGTCCGACGTCAGCTGAACCAGCTGACAGTTCTCGCGGCGTGACGTGTCGATCGCCCACTCGATGAGCTGCGTGCCCAGGCCGCTGCCGCGTTCGGCGGCGTGGACACGCACGCCCTCGATGATCGACCGGGTCGCGCCCTTGCGGGACAGCCCGGGAACGATCGTGAGCTGCAGCGTGCCGACCACGTGCCCCTCGCGGACCGCGACGACCATGTGTTGGTTCGGGTCTGCGGCCAGACGGTTCAGCGCGGTGTAGTACGGGGTCAGGTCGTCCGGCGATTCGCGCTGCGCGCCCAGCGGGTCGTCGGCGAGCATGCCGACGACCGCGGGAACGTCCTCCGTCGTCACGGGCCGTATCTCAAGATCTCCCATGGCCGCAGCCTATGCGGGCAGATTCCTTCTCGCCGCGGGTCCTCAGCCCGCCGCCACCGTCAGTGGTGCGAACCGTCGCGTCCAGTCACCCGGCAGTTCCGAGATTCCGTACGTCATCACCGCGTTGAAGCTCAGGGGTGCCAGCCCGCGCTCCTTCACCCACGCCAGCAGTTCCTCGTGCCGTACGTCGATGTCCGTTCGCAGCGGGCGGTCGGTGCGGGCGGCGAGTGAGGCGAGGAGCGCCTTCGCCGTCTCCGTGTCGCGGGCGATCAGCGGGCCGACGACCTGGGTGTCAGCGGTCGGCCAGGCCGCCGTGTAGCCGATGATCCGGCCCTCCTCCTCGGCGACGCGCAACTGGTCGGCGAAGGCGGGCAGCCGGGTGATGATGTGCGTGCGGTCGGTACCGAACACCTCCTCGTCCAGCCGGATGATCCTGGCGAGATCGTCGGCCGTGGCCGCGCGTGTGCCGACCTCGGACTCCGGCCCGTGCGGTGTGAAGCGCCCGCGCACCATCTCGGCCTTGCCGGTCACCTTGAAGCCGAGTTCCTCATAGAGCGGACGGCCGTACGGGGTCGCGTGCAGCGTCAGCGGCGTCGTGCCCATCGCGGCGATGACGTGGTGCATCAGCCGCCGTCCGATGCCCTGACGGGCGTGCCGCTCGGCGACCAGCACCATGCCGATGGCACCCAAGTCGGGGTTTTCGTACGGCCCGTACTCGGTGACGACGCATGCGGCGACCAGTCCGCCGCCGGGGTCGTCGATGCCGTAGCCCTTGCCGGCCGTGAGGAGGAGGCCCCACTTGTGCTCTTCGCGGGGCCAGCCCCGGTCCTCGGACAGGTCGGCGCAGGCGATGAGATCGCGGTGCGTCAGACGGCGGATGGGCAGATCAGCGGGGGAAGGAGTCGGCACGCAGGTCAGGCTGTCCGACCGGTGCCCCTGGCGTCCACCTGTTTGCGGTCGGACGCACGTTCTTTTGGCCATGTCGTGCCGGTCCGTACAGCGCATGGACAGATGTTTCACGTGAAACGCTGGGCATCGGTCATCGGGCGACAGGTCCTAGTCTCGGCACACATGACGCGACTGCATCTCTTCGACCTCGACGGAACGCTGCTGCATGGCTCGGCCGCCCCTGTCGAGATATCCCGGCAGCTGGGGCTCGACCGCGAAATAGCCGAGTTGGAGCGGGACTTCGTGATGGGACGGGTCGAGCCGGCGGAGTATGCCCGGCGGGTGCGTCTCCTCTGGGCGGAGCTGACCGAGGCGCATGTCGACGCGGCCTTCGTGGGAGCGCCGTGGCTACTGCGGATCAGGGAGACCTGGGCCGAGATCAGGGACCGAGGGGAGTACTGCGCGGTCGTCTCCCTGTCGCCCTCGTTCTTCGTCGAACGTCTGACGGGGTGGGGCGCGCATGCGGCGCACGGTTCACGCTTCCCCGCGGTGCCCTTCACGGAGCCGCTGGATCCCAGCGGCATCCTGACGCCTGCGGCCAAGGTGGAGATCGCGGACCGGCTCTGCGGGCAGTTCGGTCTGACCCGGGCCGACTGTGTCGCGTACGGAGATTCGCTCTCCGACGTGGAACTCTTCGGGGCGGTGCCGGTCTCTGTCGCGGTCAACGCGGACCGTCATCTGGCGGGTCTCGCGACTCACACCTACGCGGGGCGGGATTTGTGGGATGCCTATGAATTGGTGCGCGGCGCCCGGTAATTGAGGGAATTGATGGTTCGCCCCTCGCTCTTTCACGGCGAAGAAGGGCGGGACTTGTGTGCGCGGCGACGGCCGGTATGGTCGACTCCGGTTCTTGTCCTCATCGGGGGGCGTATCCCGCACACGCGGCGGGAGCAGGGCAATGCAGCCTAACGGGACGGAGAGATCGAAGACTCGCATTTCCGGTTACACGGTGGAGGCGTTCGTCCATGGTGGGACGCTGCGGTGAGAGCACTGCGGTGATTGTCACACTCTGGCCTTACTTGTCCGTACGGGACGGTAATCCAGGTTGAATGTGGCCGCATTGGACAGAGGCCGACCGGGGAAAAGCAAGCCGTCAGCGGGGGAACGCGGGCACATTCCGACCGAGGAAGTGCGCAGACCGACCGAAAGATGTTCGAGGCGAGGCAGACCATGGACGCTCCGACCACCACGTCCGCCGACAACGGCACTTCCGGCGGCAGCGGCGGGGGCGGCTGGTTCAAGCCGCGCAAACAGCCGGAGGCGCCCGCGGGCGGCGACCAGGAGGCGACGGAAGGCAGTCGGCTGGCCGCGCTGCGTCCCGTGGGCAGGCTCGGTACGGGCGGCGCCCCGAGCCCCTCGCAGGACGACAGCGCCCGTCCGGCCGTGGCCGAGCCCGTGCCGGAGCAGGAACGAATACCCCAGCCGTCGACTCCCGAGCCCCCGGCGGCCCCTCCGACTCCCGCGCCCCTGCCTCCCCTGCCCCTCGCTCCCGCGTCACCGCTCCCCGCGCCTTTCGCTCCCGTGCCATCGGCCACCGAAGCCCTGACGCCCCCGCCCTTCGCCCTGCGGCCCCCGGCATCAATACCCCCACCCCCGGCATCAGTGCCCCCGGCTTTCGAAGCGCCAGTTCCCGTACCCGAGCCCGCTCCCCCCGCACCACCCGCCCGTCCCCGTCCGGAGCCGGCCCCCGTCGCCACGCCCTCTCCGGAGCCGTCCCCTGTCGCCACCCCCTCCGAGCCCCTCCGGGAGGCGTCCTCGGACGCGGTGCTCATCCGGCGGACCATGGCCGTGGTCGGTCCTGTCGCCGACAAGACCACCTCGTACTTCTACGCGCTCCTCTTCGTCCGTCACCCCGAACTGCGCTCGCTGTTCCCGGCCGCGATGGACACCCAGCGGGACCGGCTGCTCAAGGCACTGCTCACCGCCGCCGAGCACATCGACAACACCGAAGTGCTCGTCGCGTATCTGCAGAACCTCGGCCGGGGCCACCGCAAGTACGGCACCCGGCCCGAGCACTACCCGGCGGTCGGTGAGTGCCTCATCGGCTCGCTGAGCCGGTACGCCGCCGAGATCTGGAACCCGGAGACCGAGGCGGCCTGGGTGCGGGCGTACACGACGATGTCGCAGGTGATGATCGACGCGGCGGCCGTCGACGAACTGCGCGCTCCGGCCTGGTGGTACGGGGAGGTGGTCTCGCACGACCTCAGGACCCCGGACATAGCTGTCCTCACCGTCCGGCCCGACCAGCCGTACCCGTTCCTCGCCGGGCAGTACACGAGCCTGGAGACGCCCTGGTGGCCCCGCATCTGGCGGCACTACTCCTTCGCCTCGGCGCCCCGCTCCGACGGTCTGCTGTCGTTCCACGTCAAAGCGGTGCCCGCGGGTTGGGTCTCCAACGCGCTGGTGCACCGCGCCCGGCCCGGCGACATCGTCCGGCTCGGCCCGCCCGCCGGCACGATGACCGTCGACCACACCACCAACAGCGGCCTGCTCTGTCTGGGCGGGGGCACCGGCATCGCGCCCATCAAGGCACTGGTCGAGGATGTCGCCGAACACGGTGACCGGCGGCGGGTCGAGGTGTTCTACGGCGCCCGTACGGATGTCGACCTCTACGACATCGACACCATGCTGCGCCTCCAGCAGAACCACCCCTGGCTCGCCGTACGTGCGGTCATCGACGAGCAGGCGCATCTCCAGCTCCCCGACGCCGTACGGGAGTACGGGCCCTGGTACGAGTACGACGCCTATCTCTCGGGCCCGCCCGGGATGATCCGCAGCGGTGTGGACGCGTTGCGGCGAGCCGGGATCCCGGCGGAGCGGATCCGTCACGACTCGGTGGAGGAACTGGTCGTCACCGGGAACTGACCCGCGTGCGCGCTGTCAGCCCAGGTCGGGTGCGTGCATCGCTCGTACGCCCTCGATGTTCCCGTCCAGATAGTGGCGCAGCGACAGCGGCACGAGGTGGACGGAGGCGATGCCGACCCGGGTGAAGGGGATACGGACGATCTCGTACTCGCCGCAGGGCTCGTCGACTTCGGGGCCGTGGCGCAGTGAGGGGTTCATGGACTCCAGCCGGCAGACGAAGAAGTGCTGCACCTTCACGCCCGTGGCGCCGCCGTCCGCGCCGATGTGCTCGACGGTGTCCACGAAGCAGGGCACCACGTCGGCGATCTTGGCGCCCAGTTCCTCGTGCACTTCACGGTGCAGGGCGTCGACGACGGTTGTGTCGTCCGGTTCGACCCCGCCGCCCGGAGTGAGCCAGTAGGGATCGACCCCCGGTTTGGTCCGCTTGATGAGGATCAGGTCATTGCCATCGAGCAGGATGGCGCGTGCGGTGCGCTTGACCACGGGTCGGACGGTCATGGGAGAAATGTGGCCCGACATGTTCCACGTGAAACATGTCGGCTCCCCACGAAGCGTTCTCGGCCGCGCAAAGATGCTCGACCCGCACGAACGAAATGCCTGTTTCACGTGAAACATCGCAGAGATCCGCAGAGGGATCACCGAGATCCATGGAGGCTCAGCCCCAGTCGGCAGCCGCGCGCTGGAGCCACTCGTGTGCCCGCGCGATATGGGGCATCGCCAGCGTGCCGGTGCGGACCACCAGGAAGTACGTCCGCAGTGGGGGCACCGCCGGATCGAGCAGGGCAACCACCTCTCCGCGCTCCAGCGCGGGTGCGCACAGATAGCGGGGCAGTACCGCGAGCCCCGCGCCGGCGGCGGCGCACGTGAGCACCGCGCGCAGGTCGGGCACGATGACGGTTCCCGAGGCCGCCGGGCGGGAGTCGAAGACGGAGGCCCAGTAGCGGGCGATGAAGGGCAGCGACTCGTGGACCTCCACCACAGGGAGGTTCTCCAGGACGGACGCCCCCTTGCGGCGCAGTTTCCCGGGGCCGAAGTGGCCGACCCAGCGCGGCGCGGCGACCAGGACGTGCTCCTCGTCGCAGAGCGCAGTCGCTGTCAGCAGGGAGCCGCGCGGACGGGCCGTACTGATGGCCAGATCGTGATGTCCGGCGGACAGCCCCTCCAGGGTTTCCTCGGCATTGCCGAACGAGACACGCAGCGCGAAGCCCTGGCCGTCGTCCCCGGTCAGTTCCGTCAGTGCGGGAAGCGCGCGCTCCGCGGTGAACTCCGGTGGCCCGGCCAGATGCAGTGTGCGTACGGAGGAGTCCTCGTCGAGCCCGGTCTCGGTGATCTCCACGAGCGCGTCGAGATGCGGCGCGGCCTTGTGCGCGAGTTCGTCGCCGATGGTCGTGGGGGTCACGCCACGGGCCTGGCGCAGGAACAGAGGGCGCCCCAGCTGTCGCTCCAGGGTGCGGATCTGCGAGGTGACGGCAGGCTGCGAGAGGCCGAGCAGGGCGGCGGCACGGGTGAAGGAGCCGGCGCGGTGGACGGTCACGAAGGTGCGCAGCAAGGCCAGGTCCATGGCGCGCCCTCCCCTTCTCTGCCTTTCTCCCGGCCCCCCGGCCGCGCCCAACTATAAATAAGTCGATAGGTCTCTGTCGCTACAGTGATTGGACACTGACACAGAGTCAACTAGCCTTGCTTGCGCGGTTCTTCACGCGCGGAACCGCGGCGGTCCGAGCCACGAGGGGGGAGGCTCGGACCGCCGTGCGGGCAGCGGAGCACCTCTCCGCTCCGCACCGAGTGGTCAGTTCGCCGACTCCTCCAACGCACGCAGCACATCCGCGACCAGGTCCTCCGGGTCCTCGGCGCCGACCGAGAAGCGAACGAAGCCCTCAGGCACGGCGTCCCCGCCCCACCGGCCGCGTCGCTCGGCCGTGGACCGCACCCCGCCGAAGCTCGTCGCGTCGTCCACGAGCCGCAGCGCGCCGAGAAAACGGTCGGCACGCGCGCGCGTGGGCAGCACGAAGGAAACCACACACCCATAGCGCCGCATCTGCCGCGAAGCGATCGTGTACGAGGGGTCCTCCGGAAGCCCCGGATAGCGCAGACCGGTCACCTCGGGCCGCCCGCGCAGGGCCTCGGCGAGGGCCAGCGCCGTGGCGTCCTGCCGGTCGACGCGCAAGGGGAGCGTGGCGATCGACCGGTGCGCGAGCCAGGCCTCCATGGGCCCGGGAATCGCCCCGACGATCTTGCGCCATCGCCGTACTGCGGCCATCGCGGAGGCGTCCGTCCCGGTGACGTAACCGAGCAGCACGTCGCCGTGCCCGGTGAGCTGCTTGGTTCCGCTGGCCACGGAGAAGTCGGCACCGAGTTCCAACGGGCGCTGACCGAGCGGTGTCGCCAGGGTGTTGTCGACGGCCACGAGACAGCCACGCGCGTGTGCCGCCTCGGCCAGCCGTCGTACGTCGCACACGTCGAGTCCGGGGTTCGACGGGGTCTCGATCCACAGCAGCCGCGCACCGTCGAGAACGTCGAGCTGAGCGTCGCCGCCCGTCGGAGCGGTGCGCACCTCGATGCCGTACGCCTCCAGTTGGGCCCGCACCAGGGGCAGCGCCTGATAGCCGTCGCCGGGCAGGACGACCGCGTCCCCGGTGCGCAGCTGGGAGAAGAGCACCGACGACACGGCGGCCATGCCGGAGGCGAAGACGAGCGTCTCGACGCTGTCCCGCCCCGGAGCCTCCAGCTCGCCGATGGCGCGCTCCAGCAGCGTCCAGGTGGGGTTCTCGTCGCGACCGTAGGTGTACGGGCCGGTGGGGTCGCCCGGCAGGTGGTAGTGGGCCGCGAACACCGGACCGGGGAGGGCCGGTTCGTACTTGACCGGCTCGGGCAGCCCCGCCCGCACCGCGCGCGTGCCGTCACCCGTACCCGGGTTCGCACGTGCGCCCGAATCCTCGTTCGCAGCCGGATCGCTCATGCCGCCCGTCCCTCCGCTTCCGCCTGTACCGCGGCGAGCAGGCCCGCACTCGCCGTCTCCACCATCTCAAGGCACTCCTCGAAGCCGTCCATACCCCCGTAGTACGGGTCCGGGACGTCGAGATCAGCGCCTGCGGCCGGATCGTACGAGCGCAACAGGCGCACCTTTCCCGAGTCCTCCTCGGTGGGCGCGAGACTGCGCAGCGCCTTGAGATGGCCCGCGTCGAGCGCGATGACCAGGTCGAGGCGGGCGAACCAAGCGGCCCGGAACTGACGGGCCGCGTGGTCGCCTTCGTAGCCGGCCGCCGCCAGCACGGAGACCGTGCGCGCGTCCGCGCCGTCGCCCTCGTGCCAGCCGCCTGTGCCGGCGCTGTCGACCTCGACCAGGCCGGCCAGCCCGGCCTCCTCCACGCGCGCGCGGAAGACCGACTCCGCCATCGGGGAGCGGCATATGTTGCCGGTGCAGACAAAGCAGACACGGTAGGTCATCGGGAGTCCTCAGTCCTCGTCGGGCAGGACGATGTGCAGCGCCCAGGAGACGATCGAGATGATCAGGCCGCCCAGAACGGCCGTCCAGAAGCCGTCCACATGGAAGCTCAGGTCGAACTTGTCGGCCAGCCACGAGGTGAGCAGCAGCATCAGGGCGTTGACCACCAGGGTGATCAGGCCGAGCGTGAGGATGAACAGCGGGAAGGTGAGCACTTGCAGGATCGGCTTGACCAGGAAGTTCACCAGGCCGAACAGGAGCGCGACGACAAGCAGTGTGCCGATCTTCTTGCCCGTGTTGTCACCGGTCAGGGTGATCTTGTCGAGCACCCACACGGCCACGCCGAGAGCGCCCGCGTTGGCGATCGTCTTGACTACGAAATTCTTCATGTGTCTGATCGTTGCAGACGAGATCGGTTACGAGTGTGGGCGAGGGCGATGAAGGCATTCCGGTTGGATGAACTGGAGGCGGAACGTGCCGCCAACGACGGCGCCTACCTGCAGTTCCTGCACGAACGGAACATGTCGGTCGGCCTGTACGCACTGGACGCGGGCGAGCACGACCCGCAGCAGCCCCACAGTCAGGACGAGGTGTACTTCGTGGTCAGCGGGCGCGCCGCGATCACGGTCGGCATGGAGACGACCCAGGTGGCGCGTGGCAGCGTCGTGTACGTGCCGGCCGGGGTGGCCCACAAGTTCCACCACATCAGTGAGGATCTGCGGGTCATGGTGATCTTCTCTCCGCCCGAGAGGTGACCCGCGGCCTCAGGGTTCCCTAGGGGTTCGATCAGGGGAGGACAAGGGATGCGAGGCCCCCGCCGGGCCCTTCTCCGGCCCTAGCATCGAAGGCGGAACATCGAATGTCCCGGCACGAGCGAAGGGCACAGGCCCCGGCGGATGCGACGGGCGGAGAAGTAAGGAAAAGGGCGATGCGAGAGATCTTCGCGGGAATGCCGTGGTGGGTGAAGTGGGTCGCGGTGCCGGTCATCGCCCTCGTCGTGTTCGGCGGGCTGATAGCGACCGTCGTCGGCTTCGTCATCGGCCTGCTCTTCAAGGCGCTGGTCTTCGTCGCCCTGGTCGGCGGACTCATCTACGTCGTACGGAAGTTCATGTCGAGTTCGTCGTCGCGCAGCGACTGGTGACCGCCGAGGGGTGATCGGGGTACGGGAGCGGGACGGCGCGGGCGCCGGTAACAGGATCCGCCGGTTCCCTCGGGCGGGGGAAGTTTCCCGTACGGGCCGTCTGTGCGCGGTGACAGGCGGTTAGAGTCCGGAATTCGACGCGGGGACGGCCCCCGCGGACGGCGCATCCCCTCCTTCCGTGTCTCTCCGCACGGCAGCCCCCTCGCCTTCGAGAGTGACCCTCGTCATGGTCGACACCGCACCCGCGGAACCACAGGCTCCACCCGTACAGCGCCGGCCCGAGCAACGGGCCGCGCCTTCCCTGGGGACGCGCGTCCGGCCCACCGAGAGACCCGCGCCGGCACCCGTGCCCGCGCTTGTACCGGCACCTGTCCCCGGGCTCGTACCGCCCGCCGAACCGCACTCCACGGCGACCCTCATCGGCTCCGTACAGCGGGCGATGCGGCTGCTGGAGTCCGTCGCCGCGCATGAGCACGGCGCTCCCGCCAAACAACTGGCCCGCGAGACCGGCCTCGCCCTCCCGACCGCCTACCACCTGCTGCGGACGCTCGTCTTCGAAGGCTATCTGCGGCGCGAGAAAGGGCTGTTCTTCCTCGGCGAGGCGGCCGAGCGGCTGGGCAGCAGCGGTGCACGGCAGAAACGGCGCAGCACGGTGGTGGACGCACTCGCGCACTGGCGGGACGCGATCGGCGTACCCGTGTACTACGCGGTGTACCGAGACGGCGAGGTCGAGGTCATGTGTGTCTCCGACACCCCGGCCAACCCGGCGGTCGAGGAGTGGGCGGACTTCCGCGAAACCGGGCACGCGCACGCCGTCGGACAGTGCCTGCTCTCGCAGTTGGACGAGCAGGACCGCCGGGACCATCTCGAACGTCATCCCGTGCAGGCGGTCACCCCCTACACGGTGCGTGACAGTCACGCGCTGCTGCGCCGCCTCGACCGGATGCGGCGGATGGAACTGGTCGTGGAGCGGCAGGAGTACGCGCTGGGGACGGTCTGCGCCGCGATTCCGATCACCATCGGTTCCACAGCCGCCACTTTGGCCATTTCTCTACCTTCCAGCCAGGCAGATCGACTGCTAATCGCGGCACAGCAGTTGCAAACAGAGGTCGGAAGACTGCTCGGGTCCCTCGCGATCTCTATCAGTATCTGAAAACTCACTCCTTGTGATTCACCGTGTACTTTCAGCAAGATGCGAGCAGTATCAGAGCGATGATTCCAGGCCAGTTCACGGCAAGTGACGGGGTAGGCGATGCGCGAGTCGGTGCAGGCAGAAGTCATGATGAGCTTTCTTGTCTCGGAGGAGCTCTCCTTCCGCATTCCGGTGGAGCTGCGCTACGAGACCTGTGATCCCTATGCCGTCCGGCTGACCTTCCATTTGCCTGGCGACGCCCCCGTGACCTGGGCCTTCGGGCGCGAGCTGCTGATCGACGGCGTGGGGCGGCCCTGCGGGGACGGAGATGTGCGGATCTCGCCCGCCGACACGGATGTTCTGGGCGAGGTGCTGATCCGGCTTCAGGTCGGCGGCGACCAGGCGCTGTTCCGCTCCGGTGCGGCGCCGCTGGTGGCGTTCCTCGACCGCACGGACAAGCTTGTGCCGCTGGGGCAGGAGCGTTCCCTCGCCGACTTCGACGCCCACCTCGACGAGGCGTTGGTCCGCATTCTGGCGGAGGAACAGAGCGCCGGCTGAGCGGATCGGCGACGGAGTTCCCGGCAGTGGCGTAACGCTTCTCCTCCGCGCCGGGAGGAGAAGCGCGCCCGGCCTTCGTCAGTGCTTGCGGCGACGGCCCTTCCCGGCGCGGGCCGGGGCCGACTGGGCCGTTGCTCCTGCTCCCGCCCCCGCTGCCGCGGGAGTTCCGGGCCCGGCGCCTGTTGCCGCTCCCGCAGCCAGGGATGCCGTGCCTGGGCGGTCGGCGGAGACCATCAGGGCCGCCAGGAGCGTCGTCACCGGCACAGACGCGACCAGGCCGATCGAGCCCACCAGGGTCCGTACGATCTCCTCCGCGACGAGTTCGCTGTTGGCGACCGTCCCGACGCTGCTCTGGGCGATCGAGAAGAGCAGCAGCAGCGGCAACGCGGCGCCCGCGTAGGCGAGGACGAGGGTGTTGACGACGGACGCGATGTGGTCGCGGCCGATGCGGATGCCGGCGCGGTACAGCCCGCGCCACCCCATCGTCGGATTGGCCGCGTGGAGTTCCCAGACCGCCGATGTCTGCGTCACCGTCACATCGTCGAGGACACCCAGCGAACCGATGATGACGCCCGCGAGCAGCAGGCCACTCATGTCGATGGACGGATACAGGCCATGGATCAGGCCCGTGTTGTCGTCCGTGTTGCCGGTGAGCGCGGCCCAGCCGATGAACCCCGAGCCGAGGATGCCGATCAGAACCAGCGAGATCAGGGTGCCGAGCACCGCCACGGACGTCCGGGCCGAGAGGCCGTGGCACATGTAGAGCGCGATCAGCATGATGGCGCTGGCTCCGATGACCGCCACGACCAGCGGATTCGAGCCCTGGAGGATCGCCGGCAGGATGAAGAAGGTCAGCACCATGAAGCTGACGGCCAGTGCGACCAGCGCCATCACACCGCGCAGACGGCCGACGACCACGACGGCGAGCGCGAAGATGCCGGCCAGCAGGGCCATGGGGAGCCTGCGGTTCACGTCGGTGACCGAGTACTGCAGGTCCCTCGGTGCGGAGGGCTCGTAGGCGACCACGACCTTCTCGCCCTGGTGCAACTGCCGTGACTGGTCCGGCTGGACGATCTCCGTGAACGTACGGCCCTTGTCGTCACCGGTGTCGACCCGGATCGTCGCCCTCTTGCAGTCGCCGGTCGCCTGCTGCTGGGCCGACGAGCCCTCGGCGGTGGACGTGTCACCGGTCGGGGTGTCCCCCGAGGCGTTGACGGACTTGCAGTCCACCGCGACGACCTTGGTGACCGTCGCCTCCTGGGTCTGCCGGTCGAAGCCGACGCCGGTGCGCTCGTGCGCCGGGGCGCCCCCGGGCCACAGCACCGCGAGCCCGACCACGACCGCCGCGGCGAAGGGGATCAGGATCGCGCCGATGATCTTTCGCAGATGGATGGAGACAGGGGCGGCCGGACCATGGCTGTGACTGTGGCCGTGCGAGGAACCGTGGTGGTCGTCGGGTCCGTGGGAGTCACCGGACCCTGACCCGGACTCGTGTACATGTCCGTCCCCATGCTCGCCACCCGGTCCGGCCCCGTGTCCGCCACCTTGTCCAGGGCCATGGCCACCACCGGAACCGCCGCCGGGCCCGCCACTGTGACCGTCACTGTGACCGTCACCGGGGCCGTTCCCGTGCCCATGGCCGGCGCCCTGTCCCGGACCGGAGCCGTGATCGTGCCCACCGCCTGCCCCGGGGCCAGGGCCTCGCCCGCCATCGGATACGGGAAGCGGGCCGAACTGACCGGTCCCGGGCCCCTCGGCTCCGTACCCGGGGCCTTGACCGCCCGGGCCCGTTCGGCCGCCTTGGCCCGCCCCCGCTCCGGGCCCGTAGCCGCGATCGATCCGCTGACCGGGCCCGTGTCCGGGACCGCCGCTCGGTCCGGCCGCCCCGTCGGCGCCGCCCGTTCCGGCTCTCGTTCCGGGCGCACCACTGGGGCCACCAGGGCCGTCGCCCAGCCGGAACCTGCGCTGCGGGCCGGTGCTCTCGCCGTTTCCGCTGCCCGGCCCGGAAGCGCGCCCGGCACCGCTTCCGCGCGGTGGCTCGGAGGGCGGGTACGGGGGTCCTTGCGTCGTGGTCACCGCCCGATCATCGCAAGAACGACAGGGGCCCTCTGTTCACCTCGCCCAAATTGACGCTAGCGTGGAGGCACCTTTGCACACGCGGGAGCTCGGAGCACCGGGCTGAGAGGGCGCTGACCTCCGTCTTTGCGATGTTTCACGTGGAACATGTGGAACGAGTGATGTTTCACATGAAACATCGGCAGACGGAAGCCGCTGCGTCGACCGCTGAACCTGTTACCGGGTAATGCCGGCGTAGGGAGTAGGTCTCATGACCATCAAGGACGCACGCACGCCTGCCTCCAGCCAGGACGAACAGCCCACCCAGGGCGAACAGTCCCAGGAGGCCGGGAAGTCCATCGGCTGGCACAAGGGGTATGTCGGCGGCTCGCGCCCCGACCTGCGGGTGCCGGTCCGTCAGGTGCACCTCACCAACGGGAAGTCGGTCACTCTGTACGACACCTCGGGCCCGTACACCGATCCGCTGGTCGACACCGACGTTCGCAGGGGCCTGGCGCCGCTGCGTGACAACTGGATCATCGCCCGCGGCGACACCGAGGAGTACGCGGGCCGTCCCGTCCGTCCTGAGGACGACGGGATCAAGCACACCTCGCCGCGCGGCGGGCTCAGGAACCTCGACGCGGTGTTCCCGGGACGGCCCCGGCAGCCGCGCCGGAGCCGGACCGGGCAGGCGGTGACGCAACTCGCGTACGCCCGCCGCGGGGAGATCACGCCCGAGATGGAGTTCGTGGCCGTCCGGGAGAACGTCGACCCCGAGGTGGTCCGTGAGGAGATCGCCGCCGGGCGGGCGGTACTGCCCGCCAACGTCAACCACCCGGAGATCGAGCCGATGATCATCGGCAAGCGGTTCCTGGTGAAGGTCAACGCCAACATCGGCAACTCCGCGGTCACCTCCTCCATCGAGGAGGAGGTCGAGAAGATGACCTGGGCGACGCGCTGGGGCGCCGACACGGTCATGGACCTGTCCACCGGCCGCAACATCCACACCACCCGCGAGTGGGTGCTGCGCAACTCCCCCGTTCCCATCGGCACGGTGCCGCTCTACCAGGCGCTGGAGAAGGTGGACGGCAGGGCCGAGGAGCTGACCTGGGAGATCTACAAGGACACGGTCGTCGAACAGGCCGAGCAGGGCGTCGACTACATGACGGTGCACGCGGGCGTCCGCCTGGCGTACGTACCGCTCACCGCGAACCGCAAGACCGGCATCGTCTCGCGCGGTGGTTCGATCATGGCGGCGTGGTGTCTGGCGCACCATAAGGAGTCGTTCCTGTACGAGAACTTCGAAGAACTGTGCGAGATCCTCGCCGCGTACGACGTCACGTACTCGCTCGGCGACGGGCTGCGGCCCGGATCGATCGCGGACGCCAACGACCCGGCACAGTTCGCCGAGTTGCGGACGCTCGGGGAACTCAACAGGATCGCGAAGCGTTTCCACGTACAGACGATGATCGAAGGCCCGGGACATGTCCCGATGCACAAGATCAAGGAGAACATCGACCTTCAGCAGGAGATCTGTGATGAAGCTCCGTTCTATACGCTCGGCCCGCTGACGACGGACGTCGCGCCGGCGTACGACCACATCACTTCCGGCATCGGTGCCGCGATGATCGCCTGGTGGGGCACGGCCATGCTCTGCTATGTCACGCCCAAGGAGCACTTGGGCCTGCCCAATCGTGACGACGTCAAGACCGGCGTCATCACCTACAAGATCGCCGCCCACGCAGCCGACCTCGCCAAGGGGCACCCAGGTGCGCAGGAATGGGATGACGCGCTCTCCGACGCCCGCTTCGAGTTCCGGTGGGAGGACCAGTTCAATCTGGCCCTCGACCCGGACACAGCACGCGAGTTCCACGACGAGACCCTGCCGGCCGAGCCCGCCAAGACGGCCCACTTCTGCTCGATGTGCGGGCCGAAGTTCTGCTCGATGAAAATCTCGCACGACATCCGCCGGGAGCACGGCAGTACACCGGTGGAGATCGAGCAGGGCATGGCGCAGAAGTCGAAGGAGTTCGCGGCTGCGGGCAACCGGGTCTATCTGCCGATCGCGGACTGACACCGACTCCGGTGCCCGGCCAGGGCGGTGCGGGCGTGGCCATGGCGTTCGCGTCTCTCCGCGTCGGCGCCTCACACGGACCGGGCGGAAGCCCAGGTGGTCAGACGGCTTCAGCAGCCGTCCGCTCCACCTGAGTCCTGCGTCCTGCCGGGTGCTCGTCCTGCTGGTCCTGCGGTCCTGCGTTCCGGCCCCGCCGGTCACTCCGGCGGGTGGTCCGGGCCTCCGAAGTCCGGGCTGCTGAAGTCCGGGCTCGTGAAGCTCGGGCGGCGGCTTGTCGACGAGCCTTCGTCGGGGCTGCTGAAGCCGGGCCGGTTGTAGCCGAGTTGGGGCATACGGCCGGTGGTGGGTTCCGGGGCCGGCTTGCGGTTCATGGCCGCCGTACCGGGGTCGGCGAGGGCCTCGCGGAGGAACGGCAGGATGCCGCGCTCCAGCAGGGCCTCGCGCCAGGCTTCCCTGGCCTGCGCGACCTCCCCGGTCAGTTCGCCGTACGCCCCGGCCTCCTCCGGGTCCGGGCTGTTGCGCAGGGCGGTGAGCAGCAGGCCGACCGCGGCGACGAGGATCGCTGCCGCGGTCACCGCACCGAACACCCATCCGGTGGTGAGCATGGTCTGGGCGAACGCCGGCTCGGGGTCGAGCATCTTGAGGATGTAGCCCACGAGCAGGAAGATCGCCGCGGCCGTGCCGGCGAGGACGGGAGCCAGGACCGCGACGACGGCGACGGCGCCCGCCCCGGCGGTCTCGCCGGCGACCTCGCCCATGCCGGTGGCGAACCCCATCGCGCTCGGGCCCGACTCGGTGGAGCCGGATTCGCGGACGGACGACGGGGTGGACGGCGCCGGGTGGCGCAGTTCGTCGCGGACCTTCACGTAGTGCTGGTATTCGGCCGCCGCGGCGACCGTGATGAGCGCCGTGGCGTTGAGTGCCATGGTGCGCAGTTGTTCGGGGTTCAGCCGCTGACCGACGGCGGCCAGTTCCGGGCGGTGTGGGGCGGAGCGCAGCGCCTCATCGAGGATCCGCTCGTATTCCTGGCGGTCCTCGTTCAGCAGGTGCTGCGGAACGCTGTTCATGTGCATCCCCCGATGCTCCGTAGGGCTTGGGGCTCGGCATGCTGACGAGCCGTCGGGCAGAAACGGAGGGGAGCCTGCTACGGATAAGCCGATGGTAGAGCGGCGACGGCGCGCGGTGACAGGGGGTTTGAAGAAATTGCCGTGTGACTGTCCCCCGCCCGATGCGGTTCGCCGTCGGGGGACGCCTGCCCCGGGAACGCCCGGATATCCGTCAGAGATCCAGCGGAAGTTCCTGGACCAGCAGTTTTCCGGCCATGGTCACGCCGCCGTCCATCGCGATGGCGAGTCCGTCGGCGTAGACATGCGGATGTTCGATGTTCGGACCGGAGTTGTCCTCGCCGTCGTCCTCGGTGCCGACATCGCCCACCAGATACGGGATGGGGCTGTGGCCGTGAACGATGCGGGTGCCGCCGTACGTATCGAGAAGGGAGCGTACGGCCTCGGCACCGCCCTCGTCGCGGAAGGAGAAGCGCTTGGTGAACTTGCGGAACAGATCCCACACCTCGTCCGCGTCGTTGCGCGTGATCGTCTCGCGGACGGTGTCGTTGACCGCCTCGATCGAGTCGCCGTAGTCGAGGTAGGCGGTGGTGTCCGAGTGCACGAGCAGGTGGCCGTCGACCTCCTCGATCGCGTCGAGGCGGGCCATCCACTGGAGATGGTGGTCCTGCAGCCGGTCCATGTCGGTCTTCTGACCGCCGTTGAGCAGCCAGGCCGCCTGGAAGGTGGCCGTGCCCGCGCCCGAGTTGACGGGGGTGTCACCGAACCGCTTGGCGCCCAGCAGCAGCAGCTCGTGGTTGCCCATGAGGGCCTTGCAGTAGCCGCCGGCCGCGGCGGCCTCGGCGGACAGCCGCATCACCAGGTCGATGACGCCGATGCCGTCCGGGCCGCGGTCGGTGAAGTCGCCGAGGAACCAGAGCCGGGCGGTGCCCGCGGACCAGTTGCACTCGCTGTCGATCAGGCCCTGTTCCTGGAGGGCGCCCACCAGTTCGTCGAGGTAGCCGTGGACGTCCCCGACGACGAACAGCGGCCCCGGGCCGTCGGCGGCCAGGGCGGCGGGGTCGACGGTCGCCTGAAGCGTGTCACCGCGGTTGATGACGGGCAGATCGCGCTCCGTCGGCGTGTACCCGTCGGGGTACTCCTCCAGGTCCGTCAGGGTCTGCACGCCCTCCGCGGTCTCCTGGACCTCGGTGTCGGCCGCCCCGGCGGGGATGTCACCGGTGGCCGTACCGTCGGCGTACGGACCGGTCTCATGGACGTACGCGGGCACCCGGAAGTCGCGCAACGTCGCCGTCCGCGTCACCTCGGGTCCCTGACCGGCCCCCTGAGTCATCGACCCCTCCACCATCGCGCCGCATCTGCACCGCATCGGACTGCCTGGTCGCAGCGGCCCGCGGTGTCGTGGGCCCATCATAGGAATGCGGATCGCGCCATGTGATGACCCAGGGGTGGTGAATCGGCGAAGGAGCCCAGTTCACCGCGGCTTTCGCCCCGATTCGGAGGGGCTTTCCCGTATGGGACCGCCCCGGACTCCCCTGCTTCGTACTTTGCTCCACCCCTCGGACACCGACGCTTCGTACGATCATGACACCGGCGCCCGTGACCGTACCGAGGCCGGTGCCCGCATTCCTGAACGGGGCCGGGCTCCCGCTTCCCCTACGGGGCCGACCCCTCGTACGGCCCCGCTCTCCGGGAGCCCGCCCCGCACAAGCCCACGTTCCCCGCCCCTCCTCACCGCCCCCGGATCACCCTTCCTCGGGCGACCGCGGCGGACTGACCGTCGTGCGCGGCGGACGGCGCTGCGAGGACGTCCGCACGATCAGTTCCGTCGGTATCACCTGCTCGACCGGCAGGTCCGAATCGACGTTCTCGATGGCGTCGATCAGGAGTTGGACCACCGCCGTGCCGATGCGGCGCGGCTTCAGCGAGAGCGTGGTGATCGGCGGCTCCGTGGTGGCGTACACCGTGGACTCGCTGCAGCAGACCAGCAGCAGGTCGTCCGGGACGCGCAGGCCGTAGCGGCGGGCCGCGGCCAGCAGGTCGGTGCCGTTCGGGTCGAACAGGCCGTAGACGGCGTCCGGACGGTCCGGACGGGCCAGCAGCCGGTCGGCGGCCACGGCACCCGCGCACGGGTCGTGCGCCGGGTAGGCCTCGTACACCGGGTCCTGGCCGACCCGCTCGCACCAGCGCAGGTACGCCGTGGTGGAGAGGTTGGTGTACGTGTCGGTGGAGGTCCCCGTCAGGAGGCCGATGCGGCGGGCGCCGGCGGCGGCCAGATGGTCGAGGATGCCCAGGACCGCCGCCTCGTGGTCGTTGTCGACCCACGCGGTGACCGGGAGCGAGCCCGCCGGGCGGCCGTCGGAGACGACCGGCAGCCCCTGCCGGACGAGTTCGGTGACCACCGGGTCCTGGTCGGACGGGTCGATCACGACCGTGCCGTCCAGGGCGACGTTCGACCACACGTCGTGGCGCGAGGTCGCGGGGAGGATGACCAGGGCGTAGCCCCGGGCGAGCGCGGCCGAAGTGGCGGCTCTCGCCATCTCCGCGAAGTAGGCGAACTCGGTGAAGGTGAAAGGTTCATCCCCGTACGTCGTCACGGTCAGGCCGATCAGTCCTGACTTGCCGGTACGGAGGGTTCGGGCCGCGGCCGACGGGCGGTAGCCCAGCCGGTCGGCGACCTCTCGGACATGGCGTCGGGTGGCGTCCGGGAGCCGGCCCTTTCCGTTGAGGGCGTCGGAGACGGTCGTGATCGAGACCCCGGCGGCGGCGGCCACGTCTCTGATGCCTGCCCGTCCCGGCCGACTGCCTCGTCGGGTTGTCTCCGCGCGGCTCACCTGGTGCTTCCCTGCTGCTGTCATGGCGAGCCGATAGTAGGGCTCATGCGGTGGGGTAGTGCGGACGCATATGCAGTCGTTGACAGGCACGTTTCTGCATGGTCAAAACTCATCAACTACCTTAGAAAGAAAGTCAGTTGAACGATACAACGCCCCTACGTGACTTGTCGGCGCGCGTAGGCCTGCCAAGTGACCGATGTTTCGAAGAGGTCTCAACTCACCTCTACGAGGGATGCGCGCCACGGCGTGAGCCACCGGCGCGTGCCGAAAGGTGTGGTGCGCCCCCTAATTCGTACAACTTTGTACGGTGGTACCCCTGATGCCTGTGTGACAGGTGGGGTTGGGCGCGCTCTGGGCCCTGCGCGCGCGGCGGACGCGTTTCGGACACCACCGACCCGTACGCAGCGGCGCCGAATCCTCATAAGGTGAGGAGCATTGGTACCCGGAACCGGCGGCGGGTGGCCGTGCCGAGCCGGTGGTGGTCACGAGGAGGACTGCGGTGAGCGAGACGAGCCCCAAGCTGCGTGCCGAGCTGGAGGGTATCCCCACCTACAAGCCGGGCAGGCCGGCCGCGGCCGACGGTCCGGTGGCCTACAAGCTGTCCTCGAACGAGAACCCGTACCCGCCGCTGCCCGGCGTGCTGGAGACCGTGACGGCCGCGGCCGGGGCCTTCAACCGCTACCCGGACATGGCCTGCACGGGGCTCATGAACGAGCTGGCCGAACGTTTCGCCGTACCGGTCACCCACCTCGCCACCGGCACCGGTTCGGTCGGCGTCGCGCAGCAGCTGGTCCAGTCGACCAGTGGGCCCGGCGACGAGGTGATCTACGCCTGGCGGTCCTTCGAGGCCTATCCGATCATCACGCAGGTCAGCGGCGCCACGTCGGTCAAGGTCCCGTTGACGCCGGGGGATGTGCACGACCTCGACGCGATGGCGGACGCGATCACCGACCGGACCCGGCTGATCTTCGTCTGCAACCCCAACAACCCGACGGGGACGGCCGTACGGCGGGCCGAGCTGGAGCGGTTCCTGGACCGGGTGCCCAGCGATGTGCTGGTCGTACTGGACGAGGCGTACAAGGAGTTCGTGCGGGACATCGAGGTGCCGGACGGGGTCGTGCTCTACCGCGACCGGCCGAACGTCTGTGTGCTGCGCACCTTCTCCAAGGCGTACGGCCTCGCCGGGCTCCGGGTCGGGTTCGCGATCGCGCACGAGCCGGTGGCGGCGGCGCTGCGCAAGACGGCGGTGCCGTTCGGGGTGAGCCAGCTCGCCCAGGACGCGGCGGTGGCCTCGCTGCGGGCCGAGGACGCGCTGCTCGGCCGGGTCGGTTCGCTGGTGTCCGAGCGGATGCGGGTGGTCGACGGGCTGCGCGGCCAGGGCTGGACGGTGCCCGACACCCAGGCGAACTTCGTGTGGCTGCGGCTGGGGGAGCGCACGGTGGACTTCGCGGCGGTGTGCGAGCGGGCCGGGGTGGTCGTGCGGCCGTTCCCGGGCGAGGGGGTCCGGGTCACGGTCGGCGAGACCGAGGCGAACGACATCTTCCTGAAGGTGGCGGAGGGCTTCCGCAAGGAGATCTAGGGCACACTCGGATGCCGTTTCAGCTGGTCAGAGCTGGTGAGGGGGGTCGCTGCCGAGCGGGCGGGGACCCCCTTTCATCTACCGAGGAAACGGTGCTGCATAATTGCTTGTGAATGTGAACGCTTTCACAAGCGTAGCTAAGGAGCGGCACCGTGGACCTGGACCTGGCTCTGGCGCCGGAGACTCTGGCGCGATGGCAGTTCGGCATCACCACCGTCTACCACTTCCTGTTCGTCCCGCTGACGATCTCCCTGGCCGCGCTCACCGCCGGCCTGCAGACCGCCTGGGTGCGCACGGAGAAGGAGAAGTACCTCAAGGCCACCAAGTTCTGGGGCAAGCTCTTCCTGATCAACATCGCGATGGGTGTCGTCACCGGCATCGTGCAGGAGTTCCAGTTCGGCATGAACTGGTCCGACTACTCGCGCTTCGTCGGCGATGTCTTCGGTGCTCCGCTCGCCTTCGAGGCGCTGATCGCCTTCTTCTTCGAGTCCACCTTCATCGGCCTGTGGATCTTCGGCTGGGACAAGCTGCCCAAGAAGATCCATCTGGCCTGCATCTGGATGGTCTCGATCGGCACGATCCTGTCGGCGTACTTCATCCTCGCGGCCAACTCCTGGATGCAGCACCCTGTCGGCTACCGGATCAACGAGCAGAAGGGGCGCGCCGAACTCACCGACTTCTGGCTGGTCCTCACCCAGAACACCGCGCTGACCCAGGTCTTCCACACCCTCTCCGCGGCCTTCCTCACGGGTGGCGCCTTCATGGTCGGCATCGCCGCCTTCCATCTGACGCGCAAGAAGCACATCCAGGTGATGAAGACCTCGCTGCGGCTCGGCCTGGTCACCGTCGTCATCGGCGGTCTGCTCACCGCGATCAGCGGCGACACCCTCGGCAAGGTCATGTTCAAGCAGCAGCCGATGAAGATGGCAGCCGCCGAGGCCCTGTGGGACGGCGAGGCGCCCGCGCCCTTCTCGGTCTTCGCCTACGGGGACGTGGACAAGGGCCACAACAAGGTCGCCATCGAGATCCCGGGCCTGCTGTCCTTCCTCGCCAACGACGACTTCAGCTCGTACGTCCCCGGCATCAACGACGTCAACAAGGCCGAGCAGGAGAAGTTCGGGCCCGGCGACTACCGGCCCAACATCCCGGTCGCCTACTGGGGCTTCCGCTGGATGATCGGCTTCGGCATGACGTCCTTCGCGATCGGCCTGGCCGGACTCTGGCTGACCCGCAAGAAGTTCATGCTCCCGCAGCATCTGCGGGTCGGCGACGACGAGGTGCCCAACCTCTCGCTGCTCCCCGGCAAGGTGCTCGGCCCGACGCTCACCAAGTGGTACTGGCGCATCGCCATCCTCACCCTGGGCTTCCCGCTGATCGCCAGTTCCTGGGGCTGGATCTTCACCGAGATGGGCCGTCAGCCCTGGGTCGTCTACGGCATCTTCCAGACCCGGGACGCGGTCTCCCCCGGGGTCTCGCAGGGCGAGATCATCACCTCGATGATCGTCTTCACCTCGCTCTACGCGATTCTCGCCGTCATCGAGGTCAAGCTCCTCGTGAAGTACGTCAAGGCCGGACCGCCCGAACTGACGGAGGCCGACCTCAACCCGCCCACGAAGATCGGCGGCGACCCACAGGACGCCGACAAGCCGATGGCCTTCTCCTACTAGGCCCAGGGAGCTGGAATCGCCATGCAACTTCACGACGTCTGGTTCGTCCTCATCGCCGTCCTGTGGACCGGCTACTTCTTCCTGGAGGGCTTCGACTTCGGGGTCGGCGTCCTCACCAAGCTGCTCGCCCGCGACCGGGCGGAGAAGCGGGTCCTCATCAACACCATCGGGCCCGTCTGGGACGGCAACGAGGTGTGGTTGCTCTCGGCGGGCGGCGCGACCTTCGCCGCCTTCCCCGAGTGGTACGCCACCTTGTTCTCCGGCTTCTATCTGCCGCTGCTGCTCATCCTGGTCTGCCTGATCGTGCGGGGCGTCGCCTTCGAGTACCGCGTCAAGCGGCCCGAGGAGAACTGGCAGCGCAACTGGGAGACCGCGATCTTCTGGACCTCGCTCCTGCCCGCGTTCATGTGGGGCGTGGCCTTCGCCAACATCGTGCGCGGGGTGAAGATCGACGCGGACTTCAACTACGCCGGTGATCTCGCCGATCTGCTCAACCCGTACGCCTTGCTCGGCGGCCTGGTCACCCTGTCGCTGTTCACCTTCCACGGCACGGTGTTCGTCGGTCTCAAGACCGTCGGGGACATCCGGGAACGGGCGCGGAAGCTGGCGGTTCGTGTCGGAGTCATGGCGGCCGTCGTCGCGCTCGCCTTCCTGGCCTGGACCCAGGCGGACAAGGGCGATGGTGGCTCCCTGGCCGCCGCGATCGTGGCCGTGCTCGCGCTCGTTGCCGCGCTGGGGGCGGCATGGAAGGGTCGTGAGGGCTGGGCGTTCGCGTTCTCCGGGGTCACCATCGTGGCAGCGGTCGCCATGCTGTTCCTGACGCTCTTCCCGAACGTCATGCCGTCCTCGCTCAACCCGGACTGGAACCTCACGGTCACCAACGCCTCGTCGAGCCCGTACACGCTGAAGATCATGACGTGGTGTGCGGGGATCGCCACCCCGCTGGTCCTGCTCTACCAGGGCTGGACGTACTGGGTGTTCCGCAAGCGGATCGGCACGCAGCACCTCGCCGAAGCCGCGCACTGAGTCGTCGTTGTCTGCGTCATCTCTGTCTGTGGGTGGTGGGTTCGCGATGTTTCACGTGAAACATCGCGAAGAAGGACGTTGACCCAGAAGGTCGTCCAGGGAAATCCACCGGTCTGCGCGGGCCAGAGC
>NZ_JBSFMT010000097.1:0-32703 GCF_053599695.1 Streptomyces sp. NPDC000878
CTCCGAGCACATCCGACACAGCAACCGCACCGACGACGACCAGTCCTCCGCGGCGAACCCCGCGTCGGACGCCAGCCGCTCCAACGCGTCCCGGATGGGACGGGTAGGGGCGGCGGGGGCGAAAAAAAATCTGCCGTACCTGTCACAGCCCCCGACCGACCGGTGTCTTGAGACCGAACCCCCACCCCAAGGGGCGTCGGCCAAACGGAGGAGACACCATGAGCGAGAACATCGATGTGGTCGTGATCGGCGGCGGCTACGCGGGCGTCATGGCCGCCAACAGGCTCACCCAGCGCACCGACATCACCGTCACCCTGATCAACCCCCGCCCCACCTTCGTCGACCGCATCCGCCTCCACCAACTCGTCGGCGGCACCGCCGACGCGGTCGTCGACTACCGGAAGGTTCTCGCCGACAAGGTCCACCTGGTCGTGGACACCGCGACCCGCATCGACGCGCCCGGACGCACGGTGACCCTCGGAAGCGGCGCCCCCGTCCGCTACGACCACCTCGTCTACGCGGTGGGCAGCCGCAGCGCGGCCCCGAGCGTGCCCGGCGCCGCCGAGTTCGCCCACCCGATCGCCGGTCTGGAGGAGGCGCAGCGGCTGCGGCCGGTCCTCGACGCCGCGCCCGCCACCGCCCCGGTGACCGTCGTCGGTGGCGGGCCGACCGGTATCGAGACCGCCGCCGAGCTGGCGGAGCAGGGCCGCACCGTGACCCTGGTGTGCGGCGGGACGCTCGGCCCGTCCCTGCACCCGCGAGGGCGACGCTCGGTGGCCAAGCGGCTCACCGCACTCGGGGTGACCGTGCTCGACGGCCCCGACACGAAGGTCACGGCGGTCACCCGTGATGCCGTACGGCTCGCCGGTGGCCGCGAGCTGCCGAGCACGGTGACGATCTGGACCGCCGGTTTCGGCGTGCCGGACCTGGCCGCCCGCAGCGGACTGCGCACCGACGCCCTGGGCCGCCTGCTCACGGACGAGACGTTGACGAGCGTCGACGACCCGCGCATCGTCGCGGCCGGGGACTCGGCGGCCCCGTCGGACCTGCCGTTCCGGATGAGCTGCCAGGCCGCGGTCCAGCTGGGCCCGCAGGCCGCCGAGACGCTGCTGAGCCGGATCGCGGGGGAGCGGCCCGCGCCCGTCGAGGTGGGGTTCGTCGGCACGTGCATCAGCCTGGGTCGTCGCGCCGGCATCTTTCAGCTCATGACCAAGGACGACACCGCCAAGAAGTACTACCTCGGCGGCCGGCCGGGCGCGAAGACCAAGGAACTCATCTGCCGGAGCATCCCCTGGCAGCTGTCGTACGAGGCACGCAAGCCCGGCGTGCGCACCTGGTGGAGCAAGGACGCCCGGCGCGGGCAGCTGCTCCAGACCCGACTCGACCAGGAGCGGACCACCACCGAGCCGGCGGCCTGAGCCACGGCTCGGCGTGTCACATTCCGAGCGCCGGGCAACGTCTCCCTGTAGAGGAACGGCCGTCAACTGCCAACGAAGACGAAATGGACCATGTTGTGGACGCACGCCCGAGAACCGATGAGACCGACCCGGCGACCGAGACGTTCGTCGCCCACCGCAACCTGCTCTTCACCGTCGCCTACGAGATGCTCGGCTCGGCGGCCGACGCCGAGGACGTCCTCCAGGAGACCTGGCTGCGCTGGGTCAAGGTCGACCTCGCGCAGGTCCGCGACCAGCGCGCCTACCTGGTCCGGATCACCACCCGCCAGTCCCTCAACCGGCTGCGCACCATGAACCGCCGCAAGGAGGCCTACGTCGGCCAGTGGCTGCCCGAACCGCTGCTGACCGCTCCGGACGTCGCCGACGACGTCGAACTCGCCGAAAGCATCTCCATGGCCCTGATGCTCGTCCTCGAAACCCTCTCCCCGACCGAACGCGCCGTCTTCGTCCTGCGCGAGGTCTTCGACACCGGCTACGACGAGATCGCCGCCGCCGTCGACAAGACCCCCGCGACCGTCCGCCAGATCGCCCACCGGGCCCGCCGCCACGTCGACGCCCGCCGCTCCCGCCACACCGTCTCCCCGGCCCAGACCCGCGCTGCCCTGGCATCGTTCCAGCGCGTACTGGAGACCGGGGACCCGCAGACTCTCCTCGACGTCCTCGCCCCGGACGTCATCCTGGTCGGCGACGGCGGCGGCATCAAGCAGGCGGCCCTGCACCCCATCACCGGCGCCGAGAAGGTCGCACGCTTCCTGGCCGGCGGCCTGGGCAAGAACAAGCTCCCGGTCACCGTCACCCCCACGATGGTCAACGGCAGCCCCGCACTCGCCGTACACCTGGACGGCGAACTCGACGGGATCCTGGCGATCCGCGTCGAGGACGCCCGTATCACCGGCCTCTACTACGTCCGCAACCCCGAGAAACTGACCCACGCTCAGACGGAGACCCCCCTCACCCTCCGATGAACGCGATGAACACCGGCAGCCACTGGCGCGGGCGTCAGTCGTCCGCCGTGGCCTGCCGTACGTGCCGGGCGATGAAGGCGTAGATCTCCCGGGCATTCTCGTCGTCGTTGAGGTCGTAGCCGTGGTCGACCCCCGCCACGTCATGGTGCTCGACCAGCGACCCCACCTGCCGCAGCCGCTCGGCGTAGCGCACGTTCTCCGCGTGGAGGCGGTCGTGCGCGGCCGTGACAATCAAGGCCGGGGCGATGCCCTTGAGGTCCGCGGTCTCCTTCGGGTTGGCGGGGGAGACCAGCCGGTCGGCGCGCTCGCGCGGGTCCGGGACGTACGCGCTGTCGAACACCTCGCCCATCCACGGGCGCAGCATCGGCTTGGCGATCGCCGCCCGCTTGTCCTTCGCGGGGGTCGCGAGGTCGAGCGGCGCGTAGTGCAGGACCTGGAGCGCGATCGAGGGGCCGCCCTCCTCCAGGGCCTGGCGTGCCACGGCCGCCGAGAGACCGCCGCCGGCGCTCTGCCCGCCCACGGTGAGCCGGGTGCCGTCCCAGCCGTGTTCGGCGCCGTGCTCGGCGATCCACCGGACCACGTCGTACGCCTGCTTGGGCGGCGCCGGGAACGGGTGCTGCGGCGCGACGACGTAGTCGACGTTGACGACCACCACGCCCGCCAGCGCGGCGACGGCACGGCAGAAGGCGTCGTCCGTCTCCGTCACGGCCATGATGAAACCGCCGCCGTGGAAGTTGACGTGCACCGGCGGGGCCGGGTCCTCGGTCACGGGCCGGTAGACCGTGACCCGGGCGGGGGCGACCGAGGAAGGGACCGTCAACTCACTGGTGTCGCGCGGGAATTCGGGAAGACGGGCGTGGGCCGCGGCGGTGGAACCCCGCCCGCCGGTCCGCCGGTCCGCCAGCATGACGAGACGTTGCACCGCCTTGGCGATGAGGGAGGCCACCGCCGGCCTGGCCAGGAGGGACATGCGGTTCCGTTCGGTCGGGCTATTGCCAGGAATCCTGTCGATCGACAGGCTGACATTAAACACGACCGTTCGGTACAGCGGAAGTCGCCCGGCCGCCCGGGGGCTCGCCCAGGACCCGTCCGCCGGACAGGTCCTACGCCTTGTACGCGATCCCCCCGTACACATCCGTCGGCTTCGGCGAGGTGCCGGGTTCGGGGCGCCACAGGGGGCAGGAGACGATGCCCGGCTCCAGCAGTTCCAGACCCTCGTAGAGCGCGTTGAGCTTGTCGGGGCTGCGCAGCACGTACGGGACCGCGCCCGTGTCGTCGTACCCCTGCTGGGCGCGCTTGAGTTCCTCGTCGGTGTCCGTGCTGTCGTAGTGCACGAAATAGCTGCCCGGGGGAAGGGCGGCCTGGAGGCGGTGCGTGATCGACTTGGCCTCCTCCCAGTCCTGGATGTGACCGAGGATGCCCATCAGCATCAGCGCCACCGGCTTGTCGAAGTCCAGGAACCGGCTCGCGGCCTCGATGATCTTCTCGGGCTCGCGCAGATCCGAGTCGACGTAGTCCGTGGTGCCCTCGGGGGTGCTGGTGAGCAGCGCCTGGGCGTGCCGCAGGACGAGTGGGTCGTTGTCGACGTAGACGATGCGCGACTCGGGGGCCACCTTCTGGGCCACCTGGTGCGTGTTGTCGTACGTCGGCAGGCCGGTGCCGATGTCGAGGAACTGGCGGATACCGCACTCGCGGGCCACGAAGGTGACCGCGCGGATCAGGTACACGCGTGAGGCCCGGGCCATCGTCTCGATGTTGGGGGCGATCTCGCGGTACTCGTCGCCCGCCTGGCGGTCGACCTCGTAGTTGTCCTTGCCGCCCATCCAGTAGTTCCAGATACGGGCGGAGTGCGGCACCGTGGTGTCGATCTTGGACAGTGCTTCCTGGTCGGGGGTGGGCCGGCCGTCTGTCATCGGGGTTCTCCTGACTCGCCTCACGCGGACTTCGCTAACCTACCGTCAACTTCCGTGCTGTCTGCCGGAGTTGGGGCTGGCGGGACGCGGGTGCACGGATGCGGCGACCCGGTTCGGCGGGCAGTTCGACCGGAGAATCGGCCGACAACTCGACTGACAGCTCGGCGATTCCGACGGTCACGACGGGCACGTGCTGGGCGAGTGTCCGGAACACCCGGGCGTAGGCGAGGGCGGCGGCCGTGGACTCCGACCCGTCGTCGCCGCGCTGGTCGCCGGACGGATCGCCGGTCAGATGGAGCATGGCGCCGTCACGTTCGGCGACCGCCTCGGCGAAGTCGAGCGCCTGGATCCAGGTCACCCGGGAACGTCCGTGGCGCAACGGCCCGTAGACGAGTTCCCCGACGATGCCGCCGTCGACGACCAGCCGGCCGGGCGTGGACAGCAGGTCGCGGTAGGGCAGCGTCGGGTCGAGATGGTGCAGACCGCCCGGCAGCCGCCGTAACAGAAAGCCGGCGCGGGCCAGTTCGGCGAACAGCCGGGTCCGGCGGATGCCCTCCTGGCCCTCGACGACCAGGGTCCGGTGCGCGGCGACGGCCGCCGCGACGGTCTGCGGAAGGCTCATCGCGGGGTCGTCCCAGCCCTGGGGGGAGCGGCCCGGCAGGGGAGTGCCGGCACGTCCGGGCGGCATGGCTCGACCCGGGGCGCGAGGCGGCGTACGCATGCCGCTCCCTTCAGAGTGATGCGTGCACGAGCGATGTGCGCACAGATGAGGTGTGCACAGTGGTGCGCGCGGTTGTGCGTCAACTCCCTCAGTGTGTACGGGACCTGCGCACGGCGGGAGTGCGCGTGCGGGTTGTCCGGTTGTGCGGGTGTGGTGGTGCGCCGTACGTCGGCGGAGTGCGCCGGCGGCTCAGGTCAGGCGATCAGGAAGTCGGCCTGGCCGGACTTGGCGCCCTCCAGGAACGACACCATCTCGTCCCGGGAGTAGACCAGCGCGGGCCCGTCCGGGTCCTTGGACTGCCGGAACGCCACGCTGCCGTCGGGCAGTCGCTTGGCCTCGACGCAGCTTCCGCCGTTGGTGCCGCTCCAGGGCTTGTGCCAGCCCTCGGAGCCGAGTTCGGACGCGGGCATCCCGCTGTGGATGGGGCCGTTGGTTGCCATGGTTCACAACTCCTTACGCAGTGCTGCCAGGGTCTCCCTGGTCCGAGCGACCGGCTCCGCCTGAACGGACATCCGGTCCAGTACCTCCAGGTACGTCACGACGTCGGCGGGCTGGTCGAAGTACTGCGCGCCGGCGAGGCTCTCCGTGTAGACGACGTCGGGCAGTTCGGAGAAGCCGAAGCGGAAGTAGTGGAAGGGGCCGAAGGCTCCGGGGTGCGGGCCGACGGCGAAGCGCATGATCTGGATACGGACCTTCGGGTACTCCAACACCTCGCTGAGGTGGTCGATCTGAGCCCGCATCACCTCGACCCCGCCCACGGGTCTGCGCAACACGGTCTCGTCCAGTACGGCCCAGACGGCGGGCGCCTCGGGCTTGTCGAGCAGATCCTGGCGCTTCAGCCGCAGGTCGACCCGGCGCCGGATGTCCTCGGGACTCTCGTTGGGAAAGCCGATGCGCAGCAGCGCGGCGGCATAATCGTGGGTCTGCAACAGGCCGGGGACGTAGTGGGGTTCGTAGAGCCGGATGACGGTGGCTTCGCTCTCCAGGCTCACATAGGCGCTGAACCAGTCCGGCAGCACATCGCGGTACTTGTACCACCAGCCCGGCTTGTTGGCCTCCCTGGCCAGCTTGAGGAAGTCGTCGACCTCCTTGGCCAGGACCCCGTAGGTGCGCAGCAGCTCCTTCACGTAGGGGATGCGGAGGCCGACCTCGGCCTTCTCCATCCGGCGGACCGTCAACGGCGTGACCTCGATCGCCCGTGCGGCGTCCTCGAACGACACCCCTGCCTGCTCCCGCAGATGCCTCAACCGCTTTCCGAGGACCATCCGAAGGACAGTGGGGGCACTTCCGCCTGAGCGGTTCTCGCTCACGTGGGACCTCCGGGGACCGCCGTCACAGCGGGCAGTGTGCCACGTCTTCGGTTGACACCGACAGGCCTTTGCGCTTCATTCTGAAATTATCAGAACGAAGGTTGCGAGCTGTGCCTGTCGGTCACCATAGTGATCGAGTGACCTGCCGCACATGGCGCGGCGGCGTCACCGAACCTCGTCCGTCCGCCGGGAAGTTGACGTCCCGGCAGCTCCGGACGGGTCCGAAGCCCCACACCGACGTGATGCGAGACCTGGATGGCCGCCGTGACGAACGGACAACCGAGAAGCCCCGGCAAGGGCGCGGGCGGAGTCAACAAGACGCTGGCGACCGCGCTCAAGGACGCCGGCTGCTCGTACGCCTCACTCGCGCACCGCGTCAACGAACTGGGCCGCCGTCAGGGCGTGGACACCAACTACGACAAGGCGTCGGTCACCCGCTGGCTCCAGGGCCAGCAGCCCCGGGGCGGCACACCCGAGTTGATCGCCGCGGTGCTGAGCGAGCGGCTGGCCCGCCCGCTCTCCCCGGCGGACCTCGGCTTCGTGCCCGACCAGCAACGCCCCGTCGTGGGCAGAGCACTCGTGTACGGCGACGACGTGGCGGAAACCCTGCACACCCTGGCGGAACTCGGCTCCACCGACATCTCCCGGCGCACGCTCCTCGGCACGGTCCCGTTCGTCGCGGGCGCCCTGACGAACCCTCAACGCGAGTGGCTGCTCTGGCTGCTGGAGAACGAGGGAGGAGCGGGTGACGGGGTCCCCGCCGCGGGCGGTGTCCGTCCCGTGCCGGTCGCCGTATCGGTTGCCGTGCCGCCATCCGGCGCCGCCGGTCCCGTGGAACAGGTCCACGCGATGATCGGCATGTTCGACGAGATGGACAACCACTACGGGGGCGGCGGGGTCCGCACCAGCATCGTGCACTACCTGTCCACCGAGATCATCCCCATGCTCCAGCAGCGCGGCGTCGCCCCGGCCCAGCTGCGCGAGCTGTTCGCCGCCGCGGCCCGCCTCGCGGCGATGGCCGGCTGGAGCTCGTACGACGCGGGGGAGTACGGGCTCGCCCAGCGCTATATGACCCAGGGGCTGCGGCTCTGCGCCGAGGGGCGCGACCGGGTGCTCGGCGGGCAGATCCTGGCCGGCCTGTCCCACCTGGCGACCAGCCTCGGCCGGCCCGACGAGGGCGTGTGCCTGGCCCGGGCCGGCCTCGCCACGGCAAAGGGTGCGGGCAGCCCGCTCGGCCTCATGCGGCTGTACGCCATGTCCGCCCGGGGACACGCGGCACTGGGCCGGGCCCGCGAGACCTCGGACGCCCTGCACGCGGCCGAGCAGCAACTGGCCGCGAGCCGGGGCAGTGACCAGGAGTCGCCCTGGGTGCGCTTCCTGGACCACCACTACCTGGAGGCGGAGTCGGCGGTGTGCTTCCGGGACCTGGGCTGGGCGGCCCAGGCGGAGGACACCGCGAAGCAGTCCGTACGCGCCCACGCCGACCGCCGCCGACGCCAGGCCATCAGCCGCTCGGTACTGGCGACGGCCCATCTCCAACAGCACCGCCTCGACGAGGCGCTGAGCACGGCCACGGAGGCACTCGACGCCCTGAGCGGCGTCCACAGCGAACGCTCGATCCAGGCCCTGCGCGACTTCCGGGGGCGGCTGGCTCCCCATCGCGGGGAGGCGATTGTGCAGGAGTTCGAGAGACGGTCACGCCCGGTGCTGGGGGCGGTGGCGTAGCCGGATCCCGGCTGCTCCGGACGGCAACTGGGCTGCCGGGGTCCGGGCCTGCCTGGCTCAGCCGGACGGCGTCACCGGAGACCGCAGACCGAGCCACTGTTCGGCGTCCCAGGCCTGGAACCGCTCCACCTCGGTGAACCCCAGTTTTGCCGCGAGGCGCATCGAGCGGTCGTTGGCGCTCTGGGTGGTGAGCACCACCGGCTCACCGGGAAGGACGCCGTCGAACCAGTCGAGTGCCGCCGCGCACGCCTCGGCGGCGTACCCGAATCCCCACGCCCGCGGCAGGAACAGATAGCCGAGGTCGGCCTTCCCCGCGGCAGCCGGGCGACGGTGCTCCGTCGCTCTCCTGAGCAGGGTCTGGCCGATCATCGCTCCGTCGAGATCGACGACGAAGCTCCCGGGCCACCGCGAGGGCGTCCCGGGCATCTCGCGCTCAAGCTCGTCACGGGGCTGGGGGCCACCGAGGTAGGTGTGCACCTCCGCCGAGGCGAACAACTCGACGAACACCGCACGGTCCCGGGCCTCGGACTCACGCAGCACGAGCCGCGCGGTCTTTATCGCGGCAGGCGGCCAGACGACCCCTTCGAGTCCAGTCATGGCGGGGAACTTACCGCACACCCGCGAGAGCGATCCGGGAGAGGAGCCGTAGGGGACCAGCGCCAGGTGGCTGAGCCGCCCGGCCACCGAGCCGCCCGGCCACCGAGCCACCGAGCGGCCGAGCGGCCGAGCCGCCCGGTCGTCGAGCCGCCGGGCCGCTGAGCCGCCGGGCCGCCCGGTCACCGGGCCGCCCGGTCACCGGGCCGTCAGGTGTCCGGGCCGTCAGGTGTCCGGGCCGTCAGGTGTCCGGGCCGTCAGGTGTCCGAGCCGCCGGGCCACTGAGCCACCGCGTGGGTGAGCCGCCCGGCTACCGAACCATCGAGTGGGTGAGCCACCCAGCCACCGAGGCACTCGGCCACAGATCCACCAGTGGCTGAGCCACTCAGCCACAAGCCACCCAATCACCGAACTACGCGGCCCCCAGCCCCCAGCCACCAGGCGGCCGGGCCACCGGGCCACCGAGCGCCCCCAGCCCAGCCCGGCTCGCTCACCCGCCCCTCTTCAACCACCCCCACCCCCACCGCCCCCTCAATACCCCTCCGGCGTAGGCGAGTTCTGTGCCCGGTCCACCGGCAGATGTGCCCCCGAGATGCCGCTCGACGCGTCGGAGAGGAGGAACGCGACCACGTCCGCGACCTCTTCCGGTGTGACGGGCTCGCCGCCGGGCAGTTCGGCGGTGGTGAACGCCGCGTACGCCTCCGGCTCCTCCACGCGCATCCGGTCCCAGCGGCGGCCGGGGATCAGCATCGAGCCCGGGGACACCGCGTTCACGCGGATGCGGTCGGGGCCGAGTTCGCGGGCCAGGGAGGTCGCCAGGTGGATCTGGGCGGCCTTGGCCGCGCCGTACTGCGCGTACGGTCCCGGTTTCCACCCGGAGATCGACGCGATCACGACGACCGAGCCGCCGCCGGCCGCCCGCAGCCCCGGCAGCGCGGCCCGGACGAGCCGGACCGTGTGACCGGCGTTCAGCTCCCAGGTCGCCGTCCAGTCCTGCGCGACCGAGCGTTCGAGGCGCCCGCCCCGGGAACCCCCGACACAGGCGACGACCCCGTCGAGAGCCCCGCCGAAACGTTTCGCCGCAGTGTCGGTGAAGTCCTCCAGCTGATCGGGCTCCACCACGTCCAGCACCTCGGTGAGCAGCCGGCTGCGGGACTCCTCGTCCAGGGAGGCCCGGAGCGCCGCCAGCCCGGACTCCGTGCGCGCACAGGTCGCCACCAGTGCGCCCTCCGCGAGCAGCAGCCGCACGATGCGCTCGCCGAGCCCCCGGGTGCCCCCGGTGACCAGCACCCTCTTGCCCCGTACCCCGGCCGGGCCGCCGGAGCGGTACCGCGAGCCGGTGGCCCGGCCTTCGTTCACGTACTCCATGAACGGGAACCTACCGCCCCCGCCACTACGCATATGCAACCGGACAACCCCCGCACTCCCTGTCCCGGCAGACCCCCGGTGCTGTTGTCTTCGACAACAGCCACCGGCGCTCCGGCGCACCGGAAGGAGTCCTCATGACGGCACCCGCGGCATACCCGCCTGGCTTACCCGGCCGTCGCCGGACCTCCGTGTACCGCGCCGGGTGGCGGACGGTGGACGACATCGGACCGGGCGGCCCGCGAGGACCGCACCGGACGGACCACCGGGACCGGACGGAACGCCTGGACCGCATGGACGACGTGGACACAGGCGCAGGCGCAGACGGGTGTGTGGACGGGTACGTGTACGTGAACTACATGGTGAGGCTCCCTTGATCTCCCTCAGCAGGCCTCGCCTGTTCCAGGTCGCCGTGGCCGCGCACCCTTCGTGTGCGGCCTGGGTACGGCGCACGGTGGCCGCGCATCTCACCCTCTGGCAGCTCTCGCACCTGCTCGACGACGCCGTCCTCGCGACGGACGAGCTGTTCGCGAACGCGGTCCGGCACGCGGGCGCCGGCCCGGCCGACGCGATCGCCCTCGTCCTCGAACACACGGAGCACGAACTGCGCGTCACACTGTCGGACCCCTCACCCATGCTGCCCCGGCCGCGTACGTCCGGCACCGCGGCCGAGTCGGGCCGGGGACTGTCCATCGTCGCCGCGCTCGCGGACGACTGGGGCACGGCACCGCCGGACCCCGGCACCCCGGGCAAGAAGGTGTGGTTCTCGCTGGTCACAGGAGAGAAGACGTGAAGGTCGTCGGGGGCAGGAGAACGGTATGAGGAGCGCACCGCCCATGGAGACCGAGAACGCACAAGGTCCGGCGGCAGAACCGCCACCCGCAGCCCTGGCCGCCCTGGCCGCCGAACTGGTGCGCAGGGCCGAGGAGGACCAGCATCTGACTCGGCGGGCCCGCGAGGACCCCACCGCCCTCAACCGGCATTTCGTCACCCGGTGCCGCGCCGCCAACGCCGACGCCCTCAGGGCGGCCGTGGCCCGGCGCGGCTGGCCGGAGGCCGGTCAGGTCGGCGAGCCCGCCTCCACGGCGGCCCTGATGATCCTGCTGCACACCGCCGACCTCGGCTTCCAGCTGACCTGCCGCGATCTGATCGCCGAGGCCGTGGCGGACGGCGGCTGCCCGGCCGTGCACCACGCCTACATCGCCGACCACTGCGCGGTCGAACTGGGCCAGCCGCAGTTCTACGGCACCCGCATCGACGCCGGCACGCTCTGCCCGTACCCGATCCGCCACCCGGAGACGGTCGAGGAACGCCGACAGGACGTGGGCCTGGTCCCGCTGGCGGAGCACCTGCCCGCACTGAGGCACGCCGTGAGCGGAATACCGGACAGCGGATGTCCGGAATTGGCGACACCCTGGACGTGACGCCGGTCCGTGGGCCGGGCCGGTCGGGCCAGTGGTCACACGCGGAGGAGACACGGACATGCGGCAGGACAGAGAACTGGCGGGCAAGGTCGCCTTGGTCGCGGGCGCGACCCGCGGAGCCGGACGCGGTATCGCCGTGGAACTCGGGGCCGCCGGGGCCACCGTCTACGTGACCGGACGCAGCACCCGGCGGCAGCGCTCCGAGTACGACCGGCCGGAGACCATCGAGGACACCGCCGACCTGGTCACCGCGGCGGGTGGCCACGGCATCGCCGTACCCACCGACCATCTCGACCCCACCCAGGTCAAGGCACTGGTGGACCGTATCGCCGAGGAGCAGAACCGGCTCGACGTCCTCGTCAACGACATCTGGGGCGGCGAGAACCTCTTCGAGTGGGAGAGCCCGGTCTGGGAGCACGACCTGGACAACGGGCTGCGGCTGCTGCGCCTCGCCGTCGAGACCCACGCGATCACCAGCCACCACGCCCTGCCCCTGCTGCTGCGCAACCCCGGCGGCCTGGTCGTCGAGATGACCGACGGCACCGCCGAATACAACCGGGACAACTACCGGCTCTCCTTCTTCTACGACCTCGCCAAGTCGTCCGTGCTGCGCATGGGTTTCGCCCTCAGCCATGAACTCGGCCCGCGCGGCGCCACCGCCGTCGCGCTGACCCCCGGCTGGCTGCGCTCCGAGATGATGCTCGAACACTTCGGCGTCGGCGAGGAGAACTGGCGGGACGCCCTGGAACGCATCCCACACTTCGCCATCTCGGAGACCCCGCGCTTCGTGGGCCGCGCGGTGACCGCCCTGGCGTCCGATCCCGACCTGTCCCGTTGGAACGGCCAGTCCCTCTCCAGCGGCGGGCTCGCCCAGGTGTACGGCTTCACCGACCTCGACGGCAGCCGTCCGGACGCCTGGCGTTACATGGTCGAGGTCCAGGACGCGGGGAAACCGGCGGACGCGAGCGGATACCGGTAGGGGTACCTCAGGTGCGGCCTGTCGGGTCCCCCGCGTTTCCGGGAGTCGGCAGGACCGGCCAGCGCGCCGAGTGGCCCGGCGGCAGGGCCAGATCGTTGCGTACGGCCGCGTAGTAGCCCTCGCGCCCGGCCCGTTGGCGCTCCAGCAACGCCTGCCAGGCCTGCGGATCCTCAGTCCGCTCCCGCAGGAACCGTTCCATCTCCAGCAGCGTGGCGACCCACTCCCGTTCCTTCGCCACCACCTCGGGGTCGCCCAGCAGAAGCAGTGCCTCCCCGTACGGGTCCCTGGCGACGGTGGCCTCGGCGATGAGCGGTGCCGCCTCCTCGGGGGTCAGCGGATGCGGGTGCGGGTCGTTGCCGAGGCTCGCCGCGACCCGGTACGTCAGGGTGACCGATTTCTTGAGCACCCGCGCGTAGTCCGTGTACACCCGAGCAGCCGCTCCTCCCAACGGGCCTCCCGTTCCCGGCGGAAGCGGACACGTTCCCCTCGTGCGACGGCCCAGTAGGAGCCGAGCGCGCCGATGACGACACCGATGAGCGCGGGGAGTTGCTGAATGAACGCGGACATGTCCGCACGTTATCCGCCCAGTTGATCTCCGGGACAGTACCGTCTGTCCATGACATCGTCGCGGCGCTTCGAGGGATACGGGGTTCTGGTCACGGGCGCGGCCCGGGGGATCGGCGCGGCCACCGCGCGGAGGCTGGCCGAGGAGGGCGCGCGGGTCCTGGTGACCGACGTCGACCTCGACGCGGCCGAGCGCACGGCGGTGGCTTTGCGTGAACGAGGCCTGGCCGTCGAGGCGTTCGTGTGCGACGTGGCCGACCGGGCCTCGGTCGAGGGCGCCGTCACCCACGCCGTGGCGTCCTTCGGCTCGCTCGACGTCCTGGTCAACAACGCCTACGGCTGTACGCCCGACGTCCCGCTGTTCGAGGACCAGCTCGACGAGACCTGGGACCGTGACCTCGACCTCACCCTGACGGGCGCCTACCGCTGCTGCCGGGCCGCACTCCCGCACCTGGTGGCCTCCGGCCGGGGCGCCGTCGTGAGCATCGGCTCCGTCAACGGCGTCCAGTCCTTCGGCAACCACGCCTACAGCGCGGCCAAGGCGGGCCTCGCCTCCCTCACCCGTACCCTCGCGGGGCACGCCGCCGCCCGTGGGGTCCGCGTCAACCTGGTCGAGCCGGGCACCGTACGGACGACGGCCTGGGCGGGCCGTGACGAGGAACTTGAGGCGCTGCGCGAGCTGTACCCCCTGGGGCGGATCGGCGAACCGGAGGACATCGCTGCGGCCGTCGCGTTCCTCGCCTCGTCCGACGCGGCCTGGATCACCGGCACCACCCTGCGCGTCGACGGCGGCCTCACGGCCGTCAATACCGGGTTCCGCAGGGTCGCGGAGCCGGGGACGGGGCAGAAAACGGAGCAGGAGACGACGTAGATCCCCGGCCGCAATGTCACCGTTTCGTCCCGGCCCGCGCTTTACCACAACCGATCACCCGAAACGCCGGTCTAGCTCGCAGACAACGCACATGACCACCCGCACGCAGTACGCACGAGAGAGGTTCCACCATGGGGGACGCACGCAGACGAGGCGCCGTCGCGCTCGGGATCACGGCGCTGGTGGCGCCGCTCACGCTGGTGCTCGGCACCGCCCCGGCGCAGGCCGCGAGCTGTACGACACAGACCGGCCCGTACCAGAAGAAGGTCGAGAAGTTCCTCGGACGGCCCGTCGACGGCGTGCAGTCGGTCGGTGACTGCAAGGCCATCCGCGCCTTCCAGAACAAGCACGGCATCACCCCCAACCAGGGCTACGCGGGTCCCGTCACCTGGGGAGTGATGGACCTGATGCTGAAGCAGCGGGCCGTCGGCAACAAGCCCAACAAGGCAGGCAAGTGCCCGACGAACAAGGGCCGTATCGCCTGCGTCAACCTCACGCTCCAGCTCAGCTGGATCCAGGACGGCAGCCGTCTCGTCTACGGCCCGGTGCCGGTCCGCACCGGCCGCAACGGCTACGAGACCCGCACCGGACTGAAGAAGATCTACTGGCGGGACATCGACCACGTCTCGTCCATCTACAACGTGCCCATGCCGTACAGCCAGTTCTTCGACGGCGGCCAGGCCTTCCACTCGGTCGGCCTCAGCATGTGGAACCCGCCGGGCTCGCACGGCTGCGTCAACATGACGAAGACGACCGCCAAGAAGTACTGGTCGCTCCTGAAGAAGGGCGACGACGTCTTCGTCTACGGGCGCAAGCCGGGCACCTGACAGCACCCGGCCGCCCCCGCTCCCGCCGCCGAGGAGCGGGGCTCACGCCTCGGGCGCGTCCCCGAAGTCCGGGATCTCCAGCCGAGCCCCGCCCTGCCGCGCCGAGTCGTGCGCCACGATGCCCGGCAGGGTGTAGCGGGCGGCGACCCACGCGTTCACCGTCGGCAGGGTGCGGGTGTTGACCGCCGTCACGAAGTCGTCGACCAGGAAGTGGTGGCTGCCCTCGTGGCCGTTGTGCAGGTTGTCGAACTCCCTCGGCAGGCGCGAGCGGTCGTGCACCGGGGCCGAGCCCGAGGTGAACGCGGCCCGCAGGTCCGGGGCGATGTGCTGGAGTGACGGATCGTCAGGAGCCATGGTGGGCTTGGGTTCCAGCAGCTCGCTGATGTCCGTGACCCCCTTCTTGTCCTGCCAGAAGGCGACCGTGGCGAGCTGCTCCATGCTCGCGTCCGTACCGAAGAACCGGAAGCGCGACTCCCGGATCTGCGAGGGGTAGCCGACCCGGCGGAACTCGTTCGTACGGAACGAACCGCCGCCCGCGACCTCGAACAGCGCGCTCGCGTTGGAGTAGTCGTTGCCGAACTGGCTGACCTCCTTGTCGAAGACGCCGTCGCCGCGCTCGTCCCGCACCCCGATCGCCGACACGCTCACCGCGTGCGTCTGCCAGGCGCCGAGCACCCCGCCCACCGAGTGCGTCGGGTAGAGGAGCGGGGGATAGCTGGCGGTCGCCTTCCAGTTCTCGCCGCCGCTGTACTGATAGGCCTCGTAGAACCCGAGGTCCATGTCGTGGACGTAGTCGCCCTCGGCGTAGAAGAGCCTGCCGAAGGCGCCCTCGGCTATCCGGTTGCGGGCGTGGACGGTCGCCGGGTTGTACTGACTCGTTTCACCCATCATGTAGGTGAGCCCGGTGGCCCGTACGGCCTCGATGATCGCCTCGATCTCCGCCGTGCTGACCGCCATCGGAACCGCCGAGTACACGTGCTTGCCCGCGCCGAGCCCCTGGAGGACCAGCGGGCCGTGGGTCCAGCGCTGGGTGAAGATCGCCACCGCGTCGACCGCCGGCGACTCCAGCATCGCCTCGTACGAGGGGAAGGTGCCCGACAGGCCTTCCGTCGCGGCCAGTTGGTCCGCCCGCTCCGGCAGGAGGTCGGTCACGTACACCTCGCCGACGCCCGGATGGGCGAGGAACAGCTTGGCGAACTGGCCGGAGAACTGCCCGGCGCCCACGATGCCGAGGGAGAACGTCATGGAGTGCGTGCCCTTCATTCGTTGTTCGACCGGTGTGCCGGTTGCCGTCACTGGTCGAGGATCAGGTTGATCTGGCTGTTGGTCCGGTCGAGGCTGGTCACGGACCTGCCGTTGCCGAAGATGTCCTGCATGGCCGGGTGCATCAACGCGAAGACGTCCGCCGCGTAGTTGGTGATCGGGTAGGAGAAGGTGGCGTACTCCTTCCCGCCGGCCTTCTCGTCGGCGACCGGCCTGGTGAACGCCGAGACGTCGATGCCCTTCTTCTTGTACGCGGCCACCGCGGCCTTCGTGCCGTCGGGCGTGGCCGGGAAGACGGTGCCGTAACTCCCCACCGTGCGCTGGCACTCGGCGGACGCCAGGTACTTGACCCACTTCTTGGCACCCGCCTTGTTGTGGGCGCCCTTGGTGATGGAGTCGGCGAGGCCGTTCATCATCGTGGCCCGCTTGCCCGTCGGCCCGGCCGGAGTGACGGCGGTGGCGACGTCCAGGCCCTTGAAGCCGTCGTACGACGAGATCATCCAGGCGCCGTCGAACGCCGCTGCCGCCTTGCCCGAGGCGACCTGGGTGTTGGCCTGGTTGGACGCGATGTTGTAGTCCGTGAAGGGGGCCATGTAGCCCTTCTTCGCCAGACCGAAGTACCACTTGATCACCGACTGGAAGGTCTTGCTGTCGTACTGGTACTCGGTGCCCCAGCGCTTCTCGTTCGTGTAGGTCCAGCCCGCCGAGGCGGCGAACGTGCTCCACTGCGTCTGGCCGTCACCGTCGCCGGCGCCGTTGGTGGCGAGGCCGTACACCTTGACGTTGGCCTTGTCGAAGCCGGGCTCGTCGCCCCGCTTGCCGTTCTCGTCGACGGTGAGGTGCGCGACCGCCTTCTCGAAGGTGCCGCCGTCCTTCGGGTTCCAGGAGAGGCCGTTGAGCTGTGCGGCAGTGAGACCGGCGGCGTCCGTCAGTTTGCGGTTGTAGAAGAGGGCGACGGTGTCCCAGTCCTTCGGGGCGCCGTAGCGGTGGCCGTCCTGGCCGATCCAGTTGGCGGCGAGGCCGGGCTGGTAGGCGGACTCGTCGATGCCGAGGTCGTCGAGCGGTTCGAGGACCTTGAGGTCGGCGAACTGGCCGAACTTCACGATGTGGTCGGTGAACACGTCCGGCTGGGTGCCCGCGATGAAGCTCGCGGTGAGCTTGGTCCAGTAGTCGTCCCAGCCCAACTGGGTGATCTTCACCGTCAGTCCGGGGTTCTCCTTCTGGAAGTCCTTCGCGCAGGCCTGGTAGGCGGGTTGCTGGTTGGCGTCCCACAGCCAGTACGTCACCGTGTCCGACGACGAACTGCCCGCCCCGCCCTGCGCGCAGCCGGTCACGAGGGACAGCACCAGGGCTCCGGTCAGCGCCACGACCGTACGAATTCGCATGTCCGTCCTCTCAGTTGACGCCGTCGACGCCGTCACTTGATGCCCGTGAAGCCGATGGAACTCACGATGCGCCGTGCGAAGCACGCGAACAGCACGACCATCGGCAGCGCGGCGATGAGCGTCGCCGCCATCAGCCCCGACCAGTCGACACCGGTCTGGGGTGTCTGTGCCCGGAAGATCGCCAGCGCCACCGTGAGAACCCGTGAACTGTCGCTGTACGACACCATCAGCGGCCAGAAGTAGTCGTTCCAGGCGGTGATGTACGTCAGGATCGAGAGCGTGATGACCGGTGTGGACGCCATCGGCAGCAGCACCCGGAAGAAGACGCGGACCTTGCCGGCGCCGTCGAGCAGGGCCGCCTCCTCGACCTCGCGCGGGATGTTCATGAAGAACTGGCGCAGGAAGAACACCGCGAACGGCGTCATGAACATCGTCGGCAGGGCGATCCCCAACAGGTTGTCCACCAGGCCGAGTTGCTTGATGAGAACGAAGTTCGGCAGCAGGGTGAAGATCGCCGGGACCATCAGGCCCGCCAGGAAGAGCCCGAAGACGGTGTCCCGGCCGCGCCAGCGCAGCCGGGCGAAGGCGTACGCGGCCATCGCCGAGAAGAAGATCTGGCAGCCGGTGATCAGGGTCGACACGAGCACCGAGTTGAGGAGATAGCGCCAGAAGTCCAGACCGCCGCCCGCACCGCCCTGCGCGATGGCCTCCTTGGTCGACTGGAGCCCGAGCGCCCGCTCGAACCCGCCGGTGGTGAGGCCCACCGGCAGCGGGTCGGAGGGGTTCGCCGCGAGGCCCGCGTTGGTGGACAGGGCGGTGCGCAGGATCCAGTAGAACGGCAGCAGGGTGACCAGCAGGATCGCGGCCAGCACCGCCCAGGCGGCGATCCGCCCGAGGGAGGGCCCGCGCCGCAGCGGTCGTACGACCACCTTGGTCGGTGTCGGCGTCGGGGCCGGTGAAGTCAGAGTCGTCATGGTGTGTGTGCTCCTTCCGGTCCGGTCAGCCGAGGTCGGTGTGGCCGGCCCGGGTGAGCCGGTACTGGAGGAAGGTGATCGCGCTCAGCACGACCAGCAGGGCCACCGACATCGCGGAGGCGTAGCCGAACTGGAAGCGGCCGAAGGCGGAGCCGTAGATGTAGTACTGGAGGACGTTGGTGGCGTTCGCCGGACCGCCCGCCGTCGTCACCGCGACCGTGTCGAACACCTGGAACGAGCCGATCACCGTCATGATCAGCACCACCGCGAGGATCGGCCGCAGCAGGGGCATCGTGATGCGCCAGAACATCCGCCACTCGCTCGCCCCGTCCACCTTGGCCGCCTCGTACATGTCGCTCGGGATGGCCTGGAGCCCGGCGAAGAGCAGCAGCGCGGTGTAGCCGACGTGCCGCCACACGTTGATCAGCGCGATCGTCGGGATCGCCCAGGTCTCGTCCGCGAGGAACGGGATGCGGTCGAAGCCGAGGGCCGCGACGATCTCGTTGCCGATGCCGAGCTGGGTGTCGAGGATCCAGAGCCAGACGATGCCCGCGACGACGTTCGACATCAGATAGGGGGTGAGCACGATCCCGCGCAGCACCGCCGACTGGGTCAGCCGCTGGAGCAGTACGGCGATGGCGAGCGCCGACACCGTCTGCACACCTATGTTGATGGCGACGTACTCGACGGTCACCGTCAACGAGTCCCAGAAGATGGGGTCGTTGACTATCCGGACATAATTGTCGAGCCCCACCCACTCGGCCGGGGTCAACAGGTTGAAGCGCGTGAAGCTCAGGTAGACGCCCCGCAGCGTCGGCCAGAGCAGGAACACCAGGAAGCCCAGCATCGCCGGGGCGACGAAGAGCGCCGCGAGCGCGCCGTCGCCGCGTGGTCGACGCAGGGGTGGGCTGGTGGAGGCGACGGTCATGGAGCGACTCCCTCGTCTGCTCGTCGGCGGCTCGTCCTCAGGGCACTTACTTTCGAGGCGAAAGAATCCATCCGTCAAGGTGCGGGGAGATATCTTTTTCGGGACAGTGATCGAGGCGTATCGAGACGTATGATCGCCCTGTTAGTTCCAGGTCGAAAGAAAAGGTGAGGGGTCTGATCGTCATGACCGCACTGGCCGACGGCTGGCCGCCGCTGAGCCCCGGGGAGCGCTCGGTGGCTATCGAGGTGCTCGTCCACGGCCCACTGTCCCGCGCCGAACTCGCCAGGCGGCTCGACCTCTCGGCCGGCAGCCTCACCCGGCTGACCAAACCGCTGCTCGAATCGGGCCTGCTCGTCGAGGTGCCCGACGCCGGTTCCCCGGCCGAGGTGCGGCAGGGGCGCCCCTCGCAACCGCTCGACGTCGTCGCCGAGTCCCGGGCCTTCCTCGGCTTCAAGATCACCGCGGACATGGTCTACGGCGTCGTCACCACCCTCCGCAGCGAGGTCGTCGCCCGCCTCGACCGGCCCCTCACCACCCATGACCCGGCCCAAGTGGCCGACGTGGTCGCAGAGTTGGCGGCGGAGCTGACCGCCGCCCATCCCGCCGTGGCCGGTATCGGGATCGGCGTCGGCGGACGCGTCGATAACCGTGCGGTGGTCGCCGACTCCGTCTTCCTCGACTGGTACGACGTCCCGCTCGCCGCCCTCGTCGAGGAGCGCACCGGCCTGCGGGTGGTCGTGGAGAACGACGTGAACGCCCTCGTCGAGGCCGAGAGCTGGTTCGGCGCGGGCCGGGGCCTGGACCGCTTCGCGGTCCTCACCATAGGAGCCGGCCTCGGCTACGGCCTGGTCAACGGCGGCCGACGGATCCCGTCCTCCGAGGACGGCCTGGGCATAGGGCGCCGCTGGATCGTCAACCCGAACGGGCCGCTCACCCCCGACGGGGAGCGCGGCAGCGCCATCTCCCTGCTCACCATCCCCAGCATCCGCTACCAGATCCGCGCCGCCACCGGCCACGACCTGACGTACGAGGAGATCCTCACCGGGGCCGCCGCCGGTGAGCCCATGGCCGCCCGCGTCGTCGACGAGGCGGCACGCGCCCTCGGCACGCTGGTCGCCCAGATCGCCAACTTCGCGATGCCCGAGAAGATCCTTTTGGCCGGAGAGGGCGTCGGGCTCGTCGAGGCGGTCGGTGGCGCGGTGGAGGAGAGCATCCGAGCCAACCGCCATCCGCTCGCCGACCCCGTCAACCTGGAGACCAAGGTCTCCGACTTCCATGACTGGGCGCGCGGGGCCGCCGTACTCGCCATCCAGGTGCTGGTGCTCGGGGCGGCCGATGGACGTGATCAGCAACACGGTCCGTAATGTCGGAAAGGTCGATTTCAACCGATTCGGCTTTCACGGGTGTCGTCATATGCTTCACAGCATGTCCACCACTCTTCAATCCGCCCCTGATCGATCGGCAGCCGACGTCAACGAAGAGATCCGGGCCCTCTGGCTCCGGTCGGGCGGGATCCTCAGCACCGAGCAGCGGCTGACCTATCAGCAGCTCGTAGCCGAATGGGCCGCGGTCTCCCCGCACCCCGGGCACGACGCGTAACACTTTCGTTCAGCAGAGCAACAGCAGGGCCGGGGCCGCGCAGAGCAGCGCGTAAGCCCCGGCCTTCAGTGTGTCCGCCGCCTTTGGGGGGCCGGAGGCCCCACCTAAGGGGCGCGGGGAACTGCGCGACCAGCCCCCACCGGCCGCTGGCAAACGAACCACCCGTCGACGGCTGAAGCTCTCAACTCCAGGTAGCCGAGTAGGACCGCCGATAATCCCGCCGATCCTGCTCAACCCGGAACCACCGCGTAGCGACCAGAGCAATCAGACTGCCCCCCACGATCAACAGCCCAGGCCCCACGTTCTTGGGATCCGAGAGCCGCTCCAACAACGCCTCCCCGGCGGACCCACCCGTAACCGGCGCCACCGACCCCGGCTGAGCGTCCCCGGGGGCAATCGCACTCTGCGTAGCCGTAGCGGACGGTGCCGGCGCGGCAGCCTGCCCCGCCTGCCCGATCAGCCGAACGTTGAGCGAGCTCAACGCCTTCGTCACCGGCTCGAAGAACGTCGTACCGCCGGCCGTACAGTCGCCGTTGCCGCCCGACGTGATCCCGAGCGCGATGCCCTCGGAGAACAACGGGCCGCCGCTGTCGCCGGATTCGGCACACACGGTGGTCTCGATCAGGCCCGACACCGTGCCCTCCGGGTAGTTGACCGTGGCGTTGAGCCCGGTCACCTCGCCGTTGCGCAGCCCGGTGGTGCTGCCGCTGCGGAACACCTTCTGGCCCACGGTCGGATCGGCCGCGCCCGTGATGCGTACGCCCCGGCCGTCGCCGATGGCGACGACATCGGCGCCGTCACCGGCCGAGCCGCCGTCGTACTGGATCAGCGAGTAGTCGTTGATGGGGAAGCTGCTGCTGATCGTCTTGCCGATCTCCTGCGCGCCCCCGGAGTCCGCGAACCAGACCGAACCGTTGGGCCCGCAGTGCCCGGCCGTGAGGATGAAGTCGGCCGTTCCGTTGGTCACGTTGAAGCCCGCCGAGCAGCGTCCGCCGGTCGACAGGATCGGCTGCGCCGCGTTGATCCGCGTGGTGAAGGTGCCCTGGGTGCGCTCCATGCGTACCGAGCCGCCGATCTCCTCGGCGACCGCGGACAGCTTGGCCCAGTCGGCCTTCGACACCGTGGTGTCGGCCTGGACGACCACCTCGTTCTTGGTGTAGTCGACCGACCAAGCCGTGCCCGCCACGCGCGGCGCCGAACGCAGCGTCTCCGTCGCGGACTTGAGGGTGTCCATGCTGTAGTCGACGACCTTGGGCCGGGCGCCCGCCTTCTTGACCTCCGCCGCGGCCTCCTCGTCGGTCACCGCGACGACCGGTTTCCCGTCGTCCGCGATCCAGCTGCCCGCCGTACGCTCGGTGCCGAGTTCGCTGACGAGGCCGCTGCCGGTGGTGCCGGCCGCCTGGGCGGAGCTGAGGGGCAGATCGGTGACTTGCGGCGGTTCGGTCGCCACGGCCTGGGTGACCATCAGTCCGCCGAGGATGACTCCGCCGACGGCCGCCAGCCGTGTCGCTCGCCGGACGATCCGTCGTCGTGCGTGCCTCATCAATGGCTCCCGAACCCCGAACTCGCGGTGTGGACACCGCGGGGCCCTCCGGTCGTTGAGTGGCCCTCACTTCCATACGTGGCAGGGGGTGTTCGTGTTCACCCGGCCCAAGATCCCGTCAGGGTTTGCGGGCCACTCCGCAGTACATGGCGACCTCGGCCGGCTCGTCCTCCCCGGGGCAGGGTCTCTCCGCCCGCCAGCGCGAGCAGGACACGACCCCCGGCTCCAGGAGTTCCAGCCCGTCGAAGAAGCGCGCCACAGCCTCCGGGGTGCGCTGGACCAGCCGAGGCGTGCCGTGCGCGTTCCAGTACCGCACCGCCGAGTCCACCTCGGCCAGCCCAGGTCCGGTGATGGTGTGCGACAGCGCGAGATGGCTGCCCGGGGGAAGGGCGTCCAGCAGCCGTCGTACGACGCCGTACGGGTCCTCGTCGTCGCCGAGGAAGATGACCACCCCGAGCAGCATCAGGGCGACGGGACGGGTGAAGTCCAGGGTGCGCGCGGCCTGTTCGAGGATCGCGTCGACGTTGCGCAGGTCCTCGTCGAGATGGTCGGTGCGCCCCTCGGGCGTGCTGGTGAGGAGGGCGCGGGCGTGGACCATGACGAGCGGATCGTTGTCCACGTACACGACCCGGGCGTCCGGCGCGATCCGCTGGGCGACCTCGTGGGTGTTGTCGGCGGTCGGTAACCCGGTCCCGATGTCGAGGAACTGCCGGATCCCGCACGCGGTGACCAGATGCCGTACGGCCCGCCCCAGGAACAGCCGGTCCGCGCGGGCGTACTCGCCGATGCCCGGGTGCAGTTCACGGATGCGGTCACCGGCCGTGCGGTCGACCTCGTAGTGGTCCCGGCCGCCGAGCCAGTAGTTCCAGATCCGGGCGGTGTGCGGCTGTCGCGAGTTGATCCGCGCGTGCAGCGACGCGGCAGGGGAGTTCTCGGGCACGGAAGCAGCTCCTGGGGCACCTGCGAGCGAGTGTCAACCGGCAATCTAGACAAGGTTGTTGATGTTGGCGAGGGCCCTGACGACTCAGTGATGGATCAGTTGTTAACAGCCCCGAAAAGCCGTCGCCTGCTGCGCTCGTCGCCCCAGACGGAACCCCAGGCGGAACCGCTGTCCCCGCTGGCCCCGCTGGCCCCGCTCGCCACGTAAGGCCGCAGCAGCGCCGTCAGCGTCGCGTCACCGCGTCCGTTCAGCTCGTGGGAGGCGATGCTGCGGGCGATCCCGGCGAGGAAGTCGGCCAGCTGGACCCGTGTGTCGTCCCGCGCGACGACCAGCCGCAGCCCGTCGATCCGGGCCGTCTCCCTGAGCCACTCGATGCGCTCCTCCGTCAGCATGTTCTGCCGGTCGTGCACCAGCGTGACGGCCCGCCCGCCCGCACTCCAGCGCGCGGCCGTCCGCACGATCGCGGGCAGCAGCGGGTTCAGTACGGGGATCAGGGCGGGGGCGGCCAGCAGCCGGGCCCGGTGGTCCGCGGCCCGGGAGCGGGCGCCGCCTAGCAGCTTCAGCGCGTCCGCCACGTCCGTCATGTCCCGGTCGCGGAGGTCCGGCGCCTGCTCGGCCAGGGCGTCCACCGCGCGGAGAAACGCGTCGACGGGCGCCCCCGGATCGGCGTCCGCGTCACCGCGTACCCGGAGCAGGGCGTTGGCCGCCGTCAGGAACGTCTTCCAGCGCTCGTCCCCGAAGGTGTGCGCGCCCGCGCGGAAGAGGGGAGCGGCGCCGGCCGGGTCGCCGAGGAGCAGGTCGACGACCCGCTCCACCATGAAGAAGGTCTTCTCCGTGAGATGGACGTACGCGTGTCCGTGCAGCGGTCCCGAGGGGCCGAGCGTCCACTCCAGGACCGCCCGGTGCTTCTCCCTGAGGAGGTGGTTCGCCTTGTACTCCTCGGCGGGGGAGCGGATGCGGTCGCGGATCTCCCGGATCGCCGCCGACGCGGCCTCCATGGGCACATCCACACTGCCGTGCGCGAAGACGTCGGTGTTCCCGCCGGTCAGGTTCTCGCCGTCCGACCCCGACTCGTCGCAGGCGATCTCGACTTCCGTGGGCTGCCGGGTCACACCGGCCAGCATCCCCCACCGGGGTCCGGAAGGGCATCTGGTTATCGGCGCGGGGCGGGTCGTGTGACGTCCGTGAAAACTCCGAACCATGTATTGACATACGGATGAAACCGTTCGTAGCTTACAGCGATCATTTAGATTCGTGAAAGACGTTCACGAATATGAACGGAGAACTTCCATGGGCGATCGCCGACGAAGTCGCCGCCTGGCCGCCGGGCTCGTCGCCACGGGGCTCGCATTCGGAACGGCCGCCTGTGGAGCCGGCTCCGACAGTGCCGGCGGCGACCCGAACACGCTGGAGGTGTGGACCCGGAGCAACCCGGACCCCGCCGCCACCTACGAGCGGGTGTTCGCCGCCTTCACCAAGAAGACCGGAATCAAGATCGACTATCAGCCGGTCATCAACTTCGACCAGCAGCTGCAGAGCCGCGCGTCCACCAAGGACCTGCCGGACGTCATGATCAACGACACGGCACTGATGGGCAGTTACCAGAGCCAGGGGCTCCTGAAGGTGATCGACCCCGACTCGATCGCGGGCCACGAGCAGATCACTGCCCAGTCCTGGTCCTCGACCGTCGGCATCGACGGCAGGCACTACGGCATCCCCTACTCCCGCCAGGCCCAGACCCTGATGATCAGGAAGGACTGGCTGGTCAAGCTCGGCCTCAAGGCGCCCACCACCTGGCAGGAGATGCTGAGCGTCGCCAAGGCCTTCGCCACCCGCGACCCGGACGGCGACGGCAAGGCCGACACCTACGGCATGGTCGTCCCCGGCAGCGCCCAGAACGGCTACGCCGCCTGGTGGGGCGCCAGCTTCCTCTGGCAGGGCGGCGCGAAGATCGTCGAACCCGAAGGCAAGGGCACCTACAGGGCGGCCATGGACTCGGCCGCCGCCGTCGACACCGTGACCTGGATGAAGGACAACCTCTTCTGCGGTGACAACGCTGTCACCCAGCCCGGCGCCCTGACCGCCGTCACCTCCACCGCGACCAACTTCCAGGACGGCAACGCCGGGATGTACCTGACCGGCCCGTACAACATCGCCACCTTCGACCAGACCCTCGGCAAGGACAAGTACGAGGTCGTCCCCGCCCCCGCGGGCCCGGCCGGCGGTGACGTACTGGCCGACGGCGAGAACATCTACTTCGGCGCGAGGACCGGCAAGACGAAGCAGGAACAGGCACTCGCCGCCTTCCTCGTCTCCGCCGAGGGGCAGAGGCTCGCCATGACCGGCGAGAACCAGCCCGTCGTCCGCATCCCCGTGAACTCCACCCTCGACGCGGCCACGGTCCGCGACGACCCTCGCTGGAGCGTGGTGCAGAAGGCGTACGAGGACGCCTCGCAGCAGTTCCCGAACGCGCCCGACTTCGCCCCGATCAAGCAGGACACCGCCGACAGCCTCAACGCGATCTTCACGTACTGCGGCAGTGACGTCCGCTCCCAGCTGGACGAGCTGAACGAGACCCTCGACGGCGACCTCAAGGACCAGGACCTGCTGAAATGACCGCTACCGTGACCACCCCCGCGGCGCGCGGCGGCCGGGGCCTCACCAAGAAGTCCGTGGTGCCGTGGCTGTTCCTCGCCCCTGGCCTGCTGCTCGCCCTCGTCTTCAAGTTCTGGCCGATGGCCAAGGGCGTCTGGCTCAGCTTCTTGGACGTCCGGCCCTTCCTCGGCGACAAGTGGACCGGCCTCGACAACTACACCCGGGTCCTGACCGACCACCGCTTCCAGGACGCCATCGGACACACCCTGGTCCTCGGCATCGGCCAGTCCCTCGGCGCCATCCTCCTCGGCTTCGTCCTCGCCCTGCTCCTGGAGGGCCAGGCCCGCTCGCTGAAGATCGTGCGCACCGCCGTCTTCCTGCCCGCCGTCACCGCCACCGCGGTCGTCGGCGAGCTGTGGCGGCTGATGTACTACCCGACCTCCGACGGCCTCCTCAACAGCGGCCTGCACTTCTTCGGCCTCGGCCCCGTCCAGTTCCTCGACAACCCGGGCATCGCCCTGTGGTCGACGATGGCCATGGGCATCTGGATCTGGGCCCCCTACAACATGGTCATCATCATGGCCGGCCTCGCGGGCGTCGACCGCTCGCTGTACGAGGCCGCCGCGATGGACGGCGTCTCCCTCTGGCAGCGGCTGCGGTACGTCACCCTGCCGGCGATCCGCCCCGCCCTGGGCATCGTCCTCACGCTCGCCGCGATCCGTGGACTGCGCGTGTTCACCGAGGTGTACGTCCTCACCGGCGGCGGCCCGGCCGGGTCCACCGAGGTCTGGATGACCCGCGCCTACACCCTGGGCTTCACCCGCAACGACATCGGCGGCGCCTCGGCGGCCTCCGTCGTCCTGCTCTGCGTGACGCTGCTGCTCACCGTCACGGTCAACCACTTCCGCAAGAGGGGAGACGTGCGATGAGCGCCCCCGTCATCGACCCCGTCCGTACGACGGTCCCGCAGCCGACGGTACGGCGGTCCGGCAAGGCCCAGCGGACCACACCGGCCCGCTTCGACACCGCACTCGGCTGGAACGACAGGCCCGGCACCGCCTGGGGTCTGCGCATCCTGCTCTGCGCGATCGCCCTGGCCGTCTTCGCCGCGCCCTTCCTCGCGATCCTCTCCGGCGCCTTCACCAAGAACGCCAGCGGCTCCTCCCTCTCCTTCCTCCCGCACGACAGCACCCTGCTGAACTTCACGGTGGCCGGCGAGCGCGGCATCTGGGACTACTTCTCCAACTCGCTCGTCATAGCGGGCGGCGGACTGCTGCTCCAGCTCGTGGTCTGCACGCTTGCCGCCTACGCGCTGGCCCGGCACCGCTTCCGTGGCCAGGCCCTGATCCTGACCCTGTTCATGCTGACGATGATGCTTCCCGAGGAGGTCATCGCGATCCCGCTGTCGCTGGTCCTCGGCGACGTGCCGGTGGTCCACCTCGACCTCAAGGGCACCGTCTGGGGCGTCATCCTGCCGCTGGGCGCCTGGGGCTTCTCGGTGATGATGCTCACCGAGTTCATGAAGGACATCCCCGACGAGATCGAGGAGGCCGCCCGCCTCGACGGCGTCGGTGAGCTGCGCATGCTGTGGCAGATCGTGCTGCCGCTGTGCAAGCCCGCGCTGGGTGTGGCCGGTGTGCTCGGCTTCATCATGATCTGGGACCAGTATCTGCTGCCCCTGATCGCCGCCAAGGACCCCACCGACTACACGGTCACCGTCGCCCTGTCCATCCTGCGCACCGACCCCGAGGTCGGCTCCGGGGTGGTGCTGGCGGGCGCGGTCATCGCCCTCGTACCCAGCCTGATCGTCTATCTGCTCCTCCAGCGCTCGCTGGTCACCGGCATCGCCGCCGGTGCCACCAAGGGCTGACACGGCATGGACCGACACACCAAAGCTGACATACCAAAGGCTGACATCGCATCAACCCCCCACGTTTGAGGGAGACATGAAGTTCCAAGGAGTGCTGTTCTTTCCGGTCACGCCCTTCGGGGCGGACGGATCGCTGGACGGGGAACTCCTCGCCCGGCACATCGAGGCCGGGGTCGCGGCCGGGGCCGGCGGGGTGTTCGTCGCCTGCGGCACCGGCGAGTTCCACGCGCTGACGCCGGACGAGATCGAACAGGCGACCAGGATCGCGGTCGCCACGACCGCCGGCCGCGTCCCCGTCCTGGCCGCCGCCGGCGGTCCGCTGCCCGTGGCCGTCGACCAGGCCACCCGCATCCGGGAGGCCGGCGCCGACGGCGTCCTGCTGCTGCCGCCGTACCTGGTGACCGCACCGCAGCAGGGCCTCGTCCGGTACGCGCGTGAAGTGACGTCGGCCGCCGGGCTCCCGGTGATCTTCTACCAGCGCGGCACCGCCCGCCTCACCGAGGCCGCCGCCGCCGAGATCGCCGCCCTGCCCGGGGTCGTCGGCCTCAAGGACGGCATCGGCGACCTCGAACTCATGCACCGCATCGTGCGCGCGATCCGGGCACTGCCCGGCGGCGAGGACTTCGCCTTCTTCAACGGCCTGCCCACCGCCGAGATGACGGCCGCCGCCTACCAGGGCGTCGGCGTCGACCTCTACTCGTCGGCCGTCTTCGCCTTCGCCCCGGAGATCGCCACCGCGTTCCACCGGGCGCTGGGGGAGGGCGACGAGGCCCTGGTCACCAAGCTCCTCGACGAGTTCTACGGCCCCCTCGTCGAACTCCGCGACGAGGTACCGGGATACGCGGTGTCGCTGGTCAAGGCCGGGGTGACCCTCCGGGGCCTGGATGTCGGCGGCGTCCGTGCCCCGCTGCTCGACCCGACGCCGGAGCACGTGGCCCGGCTGGCGAAACTCATCGACCACGGTCTGGAGGCGGTTCGCGTATGAGCGACAGCACGAGCGGCGGTACGAGTGACGGCATGAGCGACGGCAGGAGTACGAACGTGAATGGCACCGGCACCGGCACCGGCACCCGTATCCGCGAACTCGTCGTCACCCCCATCGCGTTCGACGACCCGCCACTGCTCAACGCCGATGGTGTGCACGAACCGCTCGCCCTGCGCTGCATCCTCCAACTCGTCCTGGAGGACGGCACGGTGGGCCTCGGTGAGTCGCCCGGCGGCAGCGCCCGCCTCGCACGGCTCCAGGAGGCCGCGAAGGCCGTCGTCGGCATGGACGTCTTCGACACGACGGCCGTCGCCGCCGCGATCGACGCCGCCCTGTCGCCGACCGTGCCCAGCTCCCACGAACGCGGCTGGGCCACCTCGGCCGTGGAGGTGGCCTGTCTCGACGCCCAGGGCAAGCTGCTCGGCCGCCCGGTCAGCGACCTGCTCGGCGGCAGGGTCCGGGACTCGGTGCCCTTCGCCGCGTACCTCTTCTACAAGTGGGCCGAACACCCCGCCCTCGACGGCCGTGAAGCCATCGGCGACGAATGGGGCGAGGCCCTCGACCCGGGCGGGGTCGTCGCGCAGGCCCGGCTGATGCAACAGCGGTACGGATTCACCTCGTTCAAGCTCAAGGGCGGTGTCTTCCCGCCCGACGAGGAGATCGCCGCGATGAAGGCCCTCGCCGAGGCCTTCCCCGGACAGCCTCTGCGCCTGGACCCCAACACGGCCTGGTCGGTGGAGACCTCGAAGTACGTCGCCCGTGAACTCGACGGCGTCATCGAGTACTTGGAGGACCCCACCGCCACCATCCCCGGCATGGCCGAGGTCGCCAAGGAAGCGGCGATGCCGCTCGCCACCAACATGTGCGTGATCGCCTGGGAACACCTGAAGCCCGCCGTCGAACAGAACGCGATCCAGGTCCTCCTCACCGACCACCACTACTGGGGCGGACTGCGCCGGACCCGTGAACTCGCCGCCGTCTGCGAGGCGTTCGGCATCGAGCTGTCCATGCACTCCAACTCGCACCTGGGCATCAGCCTCGCCGCGATGACCCACGTCGGGGCCGCCATTCCCAACCTCGCGCACTCCTGCGACACGCACTACCCGTGGAACTCGGCCGACGACGTCATCGTCCCCGGCGCCATCGAGGTCCGCGACGGCGCGGTGAAGGTACCGACCGGCCCCGGCCTGGGCGTCGAGCTGGACCCCGACGCCCTGGACCGGGCCCACCGCCGCTACCTCGACTCCGGGATCCGGGACCGCGACGACACCGGGTACATGCGGCGGATCCGGCCCGAGTACGAACGGCGGCTGCCACGTTGGTGACAGTCGGCAAGTGAGGGAGGGCGCCGGGGGTCGGATCGGGTCCCGGCGCCTAGACTCCGGCCCATGGACGAAACCAGCCCCCTGGACCGGCTCGCTGCGGGCAAATACCTGCTGATCACCAGCTACCGCAAGAACGGCACGTCCGTCGCCACCCCGGTCTGGGTGGTGCGCGACGGGGACGCGCTCGGCGTCTGGTCGGTGGCGGACGCCTGGAAGGTGAAGCGGATCCGCAACCGGGCCGACGTCCTGGTCGGCCCCTGCGACGTCCGCGGAAAGCCGACCGGGGACTCGGTGCCCGCCACCGCCGAGATCCTCGACCAGCCCGCGACCGACGCCTACCGGAAGCTCCTCACCCGCAAGTACGGCGTATTCGGCCGCATCACCATGCTCGGCAGCCGGCTGCGGCGCGGGAGGACGGGCACGGTCGGGATCCGGATCACGCTCGTATAGCAGCCTCGTACAACGGTCGAGACGGTCGGCGGAAGCTCCGCCTGTGCGCACCCCGCACGGGCGGAGCTTTTTGCTTCCGCGGCGAACTATGGCGGACTAGTGTCGGCAGAGATGGCAGATATTTCCCTGTCGGATCTCTTGAAGGCGGAAAGTGTCGACAGTAGTGTCCGGTCTCGAACCCCGCGTGAGGAGATCGGCATGCATGAGCTGTCCCCGGCCCGAGTCGTCCGGCGCGGCGAGGAACGGTACGAACAGGCCCGCCTCGACGCCGTCTGGAACGAACGCAAACCCGCGCGCCACCCCGATGTCATCGTCCTGGCCGAGGACGAGCAGGACGTGGTCGCCGCCGTACGGCTCGCCCGCCGCGAGGGAATGACGGTCGGTATCCGCTCCGGCGGACACAGCTGGGTCGGCAACGGCGTGCGGGACGGCGGCATGCTGCTCGACCTGTCCCAGCTGCGGGACATCACCGTCGACCCGGAGCAGCGGACGGCCACCGTGCAACCCGCCGTCAAGGGGCCGGAACTGCTCCAACTCCTCGAACCGCAGGGCCTGTTCTTCCCCACCGGGCATGCGCCGACCGTCGGCATCGGCGGATTCATTCTCGGCGGCGGCTACGGCTGGGACTCCCGCCGGCTCGGTCCCGCCTGCCTCAGCATCGAGGCCGTCGACGTCGTCCTCGCCGACGGTACGCTCGTCCACCGCGCCACCGACGACACACACCCCGACCTGCTGTGGGCGGCGCGGGGGAGTGGCCCCGGCTTCTTCGGCGTCGTCACCCGCTTCCATCTCGCCCTGCACGACCGCCCGCGCCGCATCCGCCGTACGGTGCACAGCTATCCGCTCGCCCTGCGCGACGAGGTGCTGGCCTGGGCGTACGACAAGCTGGAAGACCTCGACCCCGCCGTCGAGTTCTCGGCGAAAGTCGGCTTCACCCCGGGCCTCGACCGCAAGACCGTCTCCCTCACGGCGACCGCGTTCTGCGGCAAGGACGACGAGTTGCTCGCCCCGCTGGAGGACGCGCCCTTCCGGGACCGGGCCGTACGGTCCGTCGTGGCCGCCGACACGACCATGCCCGAGCTGTACGACGCCGCCGACCGGCTCACCCCGCCCGGCATGCGCTGGGCCCTCGACGGCATCTGGGCCGACGGGCCCGTCGAGCGCATCCTCGACGCCTCCCGCCCCCTGTTCGACTCGATCCCGGACACCACCAGCCATGTCCTGTGGATGCTCTGGGGCGGCTTCCCGGAACGGGCCGACGCCTGCTGGTCCAGCCAGGCCAAGGTCTATCTCTCGCCCAACGCGGGCTGGACCGACCCCGCCGAGGACCTCGCCCACGAGCAATGGGCGCACGGCCGGCTGGCCGCGATCCAGCACCTGTCGAAGGGCCTCCAGTTCTCCGACAACAACCTCGCCGACCGCCACGACCACGGACTCAGCCCGGCCAACTCCGCACGCCTGGAGACGATCAGGGCCGCGTACGACCCCGACGGTCTGTTCCACACGTACATGACCCCTCGCGAATCGACCACCGCATACGCCGCCGCCGGCTTCAACGGAGTCGTCGTATGACACGCGGATCCAGCCTGCACGTCGAGGGCGTCGGTATGAGTTTCGGGCGGGGTGCGCAGGAGCATCGGGTGCTGGGTGGTTTGTCGTTGCGGGTGGATCCGGGGGAGGTGGTGTGCATCGTCGGGCCGTCGGGTGCGGGCAAGACGACGCTGCTGCGCTGCCTGGCCGGGCTGACTCCGCCGACCCAGGGTGCGGTGCGTTACGGGGAGTTGCCGCTGACCGCTCCGCACGCGGACATCGCGGTGGTCTCGCAGGACTACCGGGGATCGTTGCTGCCGTGGATGCGGGTGTGGGACAACGTGGCATTCCCGCTTCAGGGGCGGGGGGTGAAGAAGGCGGCACGTCGGCAGCGCGCCCTGGAGTGTCTGGAGGCGGTCGGGCTGGGGGACGTCGGCGAGAGGTATCCCTGGCAGCTGTCGGGCGGGATGCAGCAGCGGGTGGCGATCGCGCGGGGGTTGGCGTATGACGCGCCGGTGCTGCTGATGGACGAGCCGTTCGGGTCGGTCGACGCCCAGTCCCGTTTCGACCTGGAGGATCTGACCCTGGAGCTGCGCCGGCG
>NZ_JBSFMT010000098.1:0-31893 GCF_053599695.1 Streptomyces sp. NPDC000878
CCGACACCCTCCACACCCTGGACACCCTCCACACGACCACCTACCTCGAAGTCGGCCCCGACACCACCCTCACCACCCTCGGCAAGACCACCCTCGATCACGACACCGTCCTCCACCTCGCCACCCAACGCCGCGACACCCCCGAAACCACCGCTCTCCTCACCACCCTCGCCACCCTCCACACCCACCACCCCACGTTCCACTGGCCCACCCCCCGCCACACCGGCCCCGCCATCGACCTCCCCACCTACCCCTTCCAGCACAAGCACTACTGGTACATACCGACGGCCCCGGAGGCCGCCGACGCCGCCGGGCTCGGACTCGGTACGACGGGGCATCCGATGCTCGGTGCCGCCGTGCCGTTCGCCGACCGCGACAGCACGCTGCTCGTCGGCCGGCTGTCGACGGCGGACCGTCCGTGGCTGGCCGATCACGCCGTCCTGGGCACGGTGCTCTTCCCTGGCACCGGACTGGTCGAACTGGCGATACGGGCCGGTGACCAGGCCGACAGCGGTGAGCTGGAAGAACTCATGCTGGAGGCCCCGCTCGTGCTGCCCGCCAAGGGCGCCGTCCAGCTCCAGGTCATCGTGGGGGAGGAGGACGAGACCGGCCGCCGGTCGGTCACCGTCCATTCCCGGCCCGAGGACGGCGACGAGTCCGCGCGGGAGTGGACCCGGCACGCCACGGGCGTCCTCGCCCCGGCCGCCGCGCCGACCGCGCCCGCATCCGCCTCCGCCGAACTGGGCGGCGCCTGGCCGCCGTCGGGTGCGCAGGCGGTGGATCTGACCGGCTGGTACGAGGCGTTGGCGGCGCAGGGTTTCGAGTACGGGCCGGCGTTCCAGGGACTCAAGGCCGCCTGGCGACGCGGCGACGAGATCTTCGCCGACATCGCCCTCGACGACACACAGACAGAGACCGCCGGACGGTACGGACTCCACCCCGCCCTCCTCGACGCGGCCTTGCACGCCATCGAACTCGGCGCCCTGCCCCCCACACCCGGCGAAACCCGCCTCCCCTTCGCCTTCAACGACGTACGACTCCACGCCACCGGAGCACCCGCAGCCCGCATCCGACTGGCACCCGCCGGACCCGACGCCGTGTCCATCGAGGTGGCCGACGCCGAGGGGAACCCCGTCGCGACGGTCGGGTCACTGGACCGCCGTCCTGTCTCGAAGGACCAGCTGAAGGCAGCCGGGGCCGGTACCGAGGACGCGTTGTTCCGGATGGACTGGCGTGAGCTGCGGGGCCCCTCCGCGCCGACGGACGACGGGCAGCGCTGGGCGGTGCTGGGCGCCGTGCCCGTGGGCCTGGGGGTGAAGACGGTGCCCGTCACCGGACTGGACACGGTCGAGGGGACCGAGGACGTCCTGCTGCTGCGGCTCGCGGGCTCCTCCGGAACCGATGTCGTGCGCTCGGTGCACGAAGTGACGCGCGATGTCCTGGCGTCGGTGCGGGAGTGGCTGGCCGAGGACCGTTTCCAGGGGGTACGTCTGGTGGTGGCCACCTCGGGTGCCGTCGCCGCGGCGAAGGGCGACGAGGCGGCCGACCTGCCGCACGCCGCCGTCCGGGGTCTGCTGCGGTCGGCCCAGACCGAACACCCGGACCGGCTGCTCCTGGTGGACGTGGACGACGCCCCCGAGTCCTGGGCCGCGCTGCCGGACCTCGTGGCCTCGGGAGAACCGCAGGCCGCCCTGCGCGCCGGGTCGGTTCTGGTGCCCCGGATGATGAGGGTCGAGGCGGCTTCCGCGACACCGAACGCCGACGCGGACAGGTTCGGCGACGGCACGGTACTCGTCACGGGCGCGACCGGGGCGCTGGGCGGACTGTTCGTACGGCATCTCGTCACCGCGTACGGCGTACGGGACCTGCTGCTCGCCAGCCGGCGCGGCCGGGACGCCTCCGGTGCCGCCGAACTCGGGGCGGAACTGGCCGAGTTGGGTGCCCGGGTGACCTTCGCGGCCTGCGACACCGCCGACCGGGCGGCCGTGGACGCGCTGCTCGCCGGTGTTCCCGCCGAGCGGCCGGTCACCGGTGTCGTCCACATCGCCGGTGTCCTGGACGACGCGACCTTCGAAGCGCTGACCCCGGAGAGCCTCGACGCCGTGCTGCGGCCCAAGGCCGACGCGGCGTGGCATCTCCACCGGGCCACCGCCCAGCTGGACCTGAAAGCATTCGTGCTCTTCTCCTCGATCCAGGGCTGGGTCGGTGGCGCCGGACAGGCCAACTACGCGGCGGGCAACGCCTTCCTGGACGCGCTCGCCGCCCACCGCCACGCCCAGGGACTCGCGGCCACCTCACTGGCCTGGGGACCCTGGGCCGAAGGAGGCATGGCCGCCGAGCTCAGCGTCGCCGACCAGGCCCGGTTCAGCCGCGCGGGCATGACCCCGCTCCCGCCGGACCGCGGCCTGGCCCTCTTCGACACCGCCCTCACCGTCGACACGGCCTCCTTGGCCGCCGTCCTCTACGACACCTCCGTCCTGCGTGCCCGAGGCGCCGAACTCCCGCACCTGCTGCGGGGGTTGGTCCGGGTCCCGGTCCGGCGGGCGGTCGCCGCGGAGGCGGCGCGGGGCGGGGCGACGTCCGGTCCCTCCCTCGCGGAGCGGCTGGCCGCGCTCTCCGCCGCGGAACGGGAGAAGGCGGTGCTGGACCTCGTACGGACCGAGGTGGCCGCCGTTCTCACCTACGAGTCCGCCGAGGGCGTGGACACGGCCCGGGGGTTCAAGGACCTGGGGCTGGACTCCCTGACCGCCGTCGAACTGCGCAACCGGCTAGGCAGGGCGACCGGCCTGCGGCTGCCCGCCACCCTCGTCTTCAACTACCCGACCCCGGCCGGACTGGCCGGGCGTCTGGTCACCGAACTCGTCCCCGAGCCCGTGGAGCCGGACAGCGCACCGGACGCGGCCGAGGCCCGGGTCGCGGACGCCGGGCCGGAAGACGTCGAACCGGACCTGATCGACGCCATGGACATCGAGGACCTGATCCGCATGGCGAGCGAGAACGCCGAGTCCTGAACCGCCCGAGAGACCCCAGTCCACGCGACCCCGGCCCCCCCCGAGACCCAGTCCACGAGTCCGCAGTCCACGAGACCCGGCCCAGGAGACCCCGCCGACCAGCCCCGTACCCCCGGATCGTCCAGAAGGATCACGGAGCACATGTCAGACGAACACAAGCTCAGGGAGTACCTCAAGCGCGCGACCGTCGAACTGCACGACTCCCGCAGGCGGTTGAAGGAGGCCGAGGCGGACCGGTCCGAGCCGATCGCCGTCGTCGGCATGGGCTGCCGGTTCCCCGGCGGAGTGCGCTCGCCCGAGGACCTGTGGGACCTGCTGCTGGCCGGCGGGGACACGAGCACCGAGTTCCCCGCCGACCGGGGCTGGGCCGTGCCCGAGCCGTCCGGCGTCGGTGAGTTGGGCGTCCGTGTGGGGGGATTCCTGCCGGACGCGGGCGAGTTCGACGCGGAGTTCTTCGGGATCTCGCCGCGCGAGGCCCTCGCCATGGACCCGCAGCAGCGGCTGTTCCTGGAGACGGCCTGGGAGGCGCTCGAACGCGCCGGGATCGACCCGAAGGAGCTCAGGGGCAGCGGTACCGGCATCTTCGCCGGGCGGGTCACCGAGGACTACGGCCTGGTCCTCGCCGACCCGAGCGACGAGATCGAGCCCTACCGGCTGACCGGCCTCGCCGGCAGCGTCCTGTCCGGCCGGATGTCGTACATCCTCGGCCTGGAGGGACCGGCGGTCACCGTGGACACCGCCTGCTCGACCTCACTGGTCGCCCTGCACCTGGCCGTACGGTCGCTGCGCAGCCGGGAGTGCTCCCTGGCGCTGGTCGGCGGGGCGACGGTGCTGGCGACACCCGACAGTTTCACGGACTTCGGGCGGCGGGGCCTGCTGAGCCCGGACGGCCGGGTCAGGGCGTTCGCCGCCGGGGCCGACGGCACCGCCCTCGCGGAGGGCGTCGGCGTCCTGGTGGTCGAGCGGCTCTCCGAGGCCCGCCGCCACGGCCACCCCGTGCTGGCCGTCGTACGCGGCTCGGCGGTCGAACAGGAGACCGCCACGGGCGGTGCGCACGGCGGCCGGGCGCGCCGCCGGGTCATCGAACAGGCCCTGTCCGACGCCCGGTTGACGCCGTCCGAGGTGGACGTCGTGGAGGCACACGGCGACGGCACCGTGGCCGGCGATCTGGCCGAGGCCACGGCGCTGGCGGCGGCGTACGGTCCGGACCGGGACCCGGCGCGGCCCCTGCTCGTCGGGACGGTGAAGTCCAGCCTCGGGCACACCCTGGCCGCCGCCGGTCTCGCCGGGATCGTCGGTACGGTGATGGCGCTGCGGCACGGCGAACTGCCGCCCACACCGCACGTCGGCACACCGTCGCCGCACCTCGACTTCGCCGACGGCCCCCTGGCCCTGCTGACGGACCGGACACCCTGGCCGCGGACCGGCAGGCCGCGCCGCGCGGGCGTGTCCGCCTTCGGGATCACCGGCACCGACGCCCACGTCATCCTGGAACAGGCCCCCGAGCCGGACCGGGCCCCGACCCTGGATCCAGCCTCGGCCCCGACCCTGGATCCAGCCTCGGCCCCGGCCCTGGTCCCGGCCCTGGTCCCGGCCCTGGACCTGGTCCCGGCCCTGGACCTGGTCCCGGCCCCGGACCTGGTCCCGGCCCCGGACCTGGCTCCGGCCCTGGACCTGGATCGGGACCCGGCTCCCGGGCCGGAGACGGCGGCGCCGCAGGCCCCGGTCGCTCTTCCGTTGCCGCTGTCCGGCGCCGGTGAGGCCGCGCTGCGTGCCCAGGCTGCCCGGCTGCGGGCCTTCCTGGCCGCCGATCCGGCGCCGGACCTCGCGGACACCGGCCTGTCGCTCGCCGTCACCCGCTCCGCCCTCACCCATCGCGCGGTCGTCCTCGGCGCGGACCGGGCCGAGTTGCTCGCCGGCCTGGACGCGCTGGCCCTGGACCGGCCCGCGCGCAATGTGGTCCGGGGGCCCGCCGGTGCCCGCGAACGCGGCAAGACCGTGTTCGTGCTGCCCGGGCAGGGCGGCCAGTGGGTCGGCATGGCCGAGGAACTCCTTGCCACGGAGCCGGTGTTCAGGGAGCGCTTCGAGGAATGCGCCCAGGTGATACGGCAGTTCGTGGACTGGGACCCCGCGCGTGTGCTCGGTGACGCGTCCGCCCTGGAGCGGATCGAGGTGTTGCAGCCGGTGCTGTTCGCCGTGAACATCGCCCTGGCCGCCCTCTGGCAGGCCCACGGCATCCACCCCGACGCCGTCATCGGCCACTCCCAGGGAGAAATAGCCGCCGCCCACATCAGCGGAGCCCTCACCCTCCACGACGCCACCCGCATCGTCCTCATCCGCTCCCAACTCTTCGCCGACCACCTCACCGGACACGGCGCCGTCGCCTCCCTCCAAACCACCGAAGAAAACGCGGTCCGGCATCTGGCCGCCTACCCCGACCGCCTGTGGATCGCCGGCGTCAACGGACCCACCGCCGTCACCGTCGCAGGCGACCACGACGCCCTCGAAGAACTCGTCACCACCCTCACCGGCAAAGGCATCCGCGCCCGCATCGTCCCCTCCACCGTCGCCTCCCACAGCCCCAAAGTCGAACCCCTCCGCGACCAGCTCCTCACCGCACTCGCCTTCATCAAGCCCCGCAAAGCCCACCTCCCCCACTACTCCACCGCCACCGGCGACATCCTCGACGGCACCGAACTCACCGCCGACTACTGGTACGAGAACTGCCGCCGACCCGTCACCTTCGCCCCCACCATCCACACCCTCCTCACCACCGGACACACCACCTTCGTCGAGTGCGGACCGCACCCGGTGCTCACCGCCGCCGTCGAGGAGACCGCCGAGGCGTACGGCGTCGAGGTCGTCGCCCTCGGCACGCTGCGGCGCGGAGAGGGTGGGCGGCGGCGGCTCGGCGCCTCGCTGGCCGAGGCCTGGGTACGCGGCCTGACCGTCGACTGGCGCCCGGAGTTCACCGGCACCGCCGCCCGCCGTGTCGACCTGCCCACCTACGCCTTCCAGCACAGGCGGTACTGGTTCGAGCCGGAGTCCGTCGCCGCCCGCCCGGTGGGGGAGGGGGCCGCGTCGGCCGCGCTGTGGAACGCGGTCGAGAGCGGCGACGCACCCGGCACGGCGGACGCGCTGCGCCTCGGCGACGGGGCCGACGCCGGTGCGCTGCGCGAGCTGCTGCCCGCGCTGACCACTTGGCGCCGCGACCGGCGGATTCGGACCACGCTTGACTCCTGGCGGTACCGGAGCGTGTGGCGACCGCTGCCGGAACCGGACGCCGCCGTGCTGCCGGGGGACTGGCTGCTCGTCACCCCCGGCGCGAGCGAGGTGGCGGACGCGGTCGCGACGGCCCTCGTCCGGCACGGCGCCCGTGTGCTGCGCGCCGACGTCGACCCGTACGACAGTGACGCCGATCGGCTCGCCGCCCGGCTCAAGGACGCGGGTGCGGCGGAGGCGACCGGCGTGGTGTCGTTGCTGGCCACGGCCGGTGACCCGTGTGATCCCGCGGCGGACGGTATGCCGGGCGCCGCGGTCGGCGGCACGGTGACGCTCCTGCGGGCGCTGGCCGCGCTCGGCACCGGCTCGCGGCTGTGGTCCCTCACCCGGGGCGCGGTCTCCACCGGCACGCGTGACCCGCTGACCAGCCCGGCCCAGGCACAGCTCTGGGGTCTCGCCCAGACGGCGGCCCTGGAGAGCCCGGCCCTGTGGGGCGGCCTGATCGACCTGCCCGCCCGCCTGGACCCGCGCGCCACCGCCCGAGTTGCCCTGGCCCTGTCCGCCGCCCCCGACGGGGAGCGCGAACTCGCCGTCCGAGGCACCGGCATCTTCGCCCGCCGACTGGTCCGCGCGGCTGCGGGCGGGTCGTCGAGGGGTGCGGAGGGGTGTACGAGCGGCCGGGCCCCGGTTGCCCAGGACCCCACCGGCCGCTGGTCGGTGAGCGGGACGGCCTCGTCCGTCGTCGCTCCCGGCGGGGAGGAGGAACTCGCCGTCGGAGGCACCGGTGTGTTCGCCGACCGGCCGGTCCGTGCGACGGCCGATGGGCGGGCACCGGGTGCTGAGGAGCGGACGAGCCTCGCCGAAGGCCCCACCGGCCGCTGGTCCGTGAGCGGGACGGCCCCGTCCGCCGCCGCTCCCGGCGGGGAGCGCGAACCCGCCGTCGGAGGCACCGGTGTGTTCGCCGGCCGGCCGGTCGGCGCGGCAACCGACGGGCGGGCACCAGGTGTCGAGGAGCGGACGAGTTCCGCCGAAGGCCCCACCGACCGCTGGTCCGTGAGCGGGGCGGCCCTGCCTGTCGCCGCTCTCGGTGGGGAGCGCGAGGTCGACGTTCGAGGTACCGGCGGGTTCGCGGGCCGGCCGGTCCGTGCAACGGCTGACGGGCGAACACCGGGCGCCGAGGAGCGTACGAGCACCGCCGAAGACCCCACCGGCCGCTGGTCGGTGAGCGGGACGGCCCTGCCCGCCGTCGCCCCCGGCGGGGAGCGCGAACCCGCCGTCCGAGGCACCGGCGTGGTCGCCGGTCGGCCGGTCCGTGCGAGGGCCGACGGGCGGACGCCGAGCGTCGAGGAGCGTACGAGCACCGCCGAAGACCCCACCGGCCGCTGGTCCATGAGTGGGGCGGCGCTGGTCACCGAGGGGCTCGCGGGTGCCGGGCCGCATGTTGCCCGGTGGCTGGCGCGGGCCGGGGCGGAGCATCTGGTGCTGACCGGCAGCCGTCTCCCGGACTCCGCGTGGGCCGCCGAACTGGCCGCCGAACTCGCCGTGCTGGGCGCCGGGACGACGGTCGTCGAGGCGGACCCGGCCGACCCGGAGGAGCTGGCGCTCGCGCTGGCCGCCGTACCCGGCGATCTCCGTCTGAGCGTCGTCGTCCACACGGCCGACCCGCGAGGCGAGGGACCGCTCGAAAGCGTCACGCCCGAGCAGCTCGGTCAGGCGCTCGCCCCCAAGGCGGCTGCCGCCTGGCAGCTCCACCGGCTCACCCGTGACCTCGACCTGTCCGCGTTCGTGCTGTTCTCCACGGTCGCCGGAACGCTCGGCAGCGCGCCGGGACTCGGCGGATACGGGGCCGCCGGCGCGTATCTCGACGCGCTCGCCCTACATCGCGTCGCCGAAGGGCTGCCCGCCACCTCCGTGGCCTGGGGTGTGTGGGCCGACGCCGACGCGCCCGAGCGGGAGGAGGCGGCCCGCGCCGCCCGGCTGGCCCGGCGCGGCATTCCGCCGCTCGACCCCGAACCGGCGCTGGCCGCCCTGGACGGCATCCTGGCCCGCGCCGAGACCACCGCGGTGGTCGCCGACATCCGCTGGCCGGACTACCTCGCCGAGCACGGGGAGGCCGCGCCCGGGCCTCTGCTCACGGAGATCCCCGAGGCCGCACAGGCGCGCCGTCCGGAACCGCCGGGTACATCCGCCGGTCCCGGCGCGGTGGACCGCACGGCCACACCCGACGCGTTCCGTGCCGGGCTGGCCGGGCTCACCGCGGCCCAGCAGCATCAGGCGGTGCTCGCCCTGGTCTCCGGTGAGATCGCCGGGGTCCTGGGCCACTCCGCGACCGCCTCGCTGGACCCCGGCCGGACGTTCCTCGAACTCGGCCTGGACTCCCTGACCACGGTCGAGCTGCGCAACCGCCTCGCCGCCGCCACCGGCTCCCGGCTCACCGCCCGGACGATCCTGGAGCAGGGCACCCCGGACGCCCTGGCCGCCCACCTCCACGCCGAGCTGATCCCGGCGGCGGGCGCGATCACCGAAGCCGCGCCCCTTCCTGCCCCCCTCGCCGTTCCCGGCCTGTTCGGGCCGCTGCTCCGGCGGGCCCGGGAAGAGGGCCGGACCGGCGAGTTCGTACGACTCCTGACCGGTCTCGCCGGATACCGCCCGGCCTTCGGGGAGTCGCCCGAGGAACGCGATCTGCCGGACGCGGTGCGGCTCGCGCGGGGCGCGGACGGGGTACCGCTCTTCTGCTTGCCGAGCCCGCTGGGCAGTGCCGCACCGGAGCAGTTCGCGGCGTTCGCCGCGCACTTCGACGGCGGTCATGACGTCACCGCCCTCACCCTGCCCGGGTTCCGGGCCGGTGAGCGGGTGCCGCTGACCCTGGCGGCGGTCGCCGAGGCCGTCTCGCGGGTGGTGATCCGGCAGGCCGGACGGACTCCTGCCCTGCTGGTCGGCCATGCGGCCGGCGGTCTCCTGGCGTACGCCGTCGCGGCAGGCCTTCAGACAGCGGGCCACCCCGCCGCAGGCGTCGTCCTGCTGGACACCGCACCGCTCACCGCCGCCGAACTGGCAGGCCCCGGCGGCCCGTTCCTCGACGCCCCGCCCGCGCAGGAGCCGCCCGACGACGTCCGGCTCACCGCCCTGGGCGCCTACGTTCCGCTGCTCACCGGCCCGGAACCCGCCCCGCTCACCGTGCCCACCCTGCTGGTACGAGCCGCGGACCGTGCGCCCGGGCAGCCGTCCTGGCCCGCCCCGCACCGAGCCGTGCGGGTGCCCGGTGACCGCGTTTCCCTGCTCACGGACCATGCCACGTCGACCGCTCGGCTCGTCCGAGCATGGCTTCCCGTCCCTGTCGGGTCAGCACTCGAACCCGCGAAGTGAAGGAGCACGTCACATGACCGAACGCACCATGCCGGCGCAGGACAGTGGCAGGACTCCCATCCTGATCGTCGGGGGAGGGCCCTGCGGCCTGGCCGTGGCCTGCGAACTGCTGCAACTCGGCATCCCCGTACGGCTCCTGGAGGCCCGGGAGGACCGGGCCGTCGGTTCGCGTGCCGTGCAGCTGTGGCCGCTCGGCCTCGAAGTGCTGCGGACCGTCAAGGTCCTGGACGAGGCACTGGACCGCGGCCTGCGCGTCCACAGCAACATCTACCACCTCGGCGACCGCGTCCTCACGGTCGCGCTCGGCAAGGACAACGAGCCGCTGCTGCTGCCCCAGGAACAGACCATGGAACTGCTGGAGGACGCCCTGGAACGGCTGGGCGGCCGGGTCGAACGGGGCGTACGGGTCACCGGCATCGAACTGACCGACACCGGTGTCACGGCCAAGGCCGAGGGGCCCGGCGGCACCACCGAACTGGTCGAGGCCGACTGGCTGATCGGCGCCGACGGTGTGCACAGCGTCGTCCGCGAGCAACTCGGGTTCGACTTCCGGGGCGTCCGGCTGCCGCTCGACTTCCTGCTCGCCGAAGGGCGGATCGACGGCGACTACGACCCCGGCACCCTGCACTACTACATCGGCCCCAAGGGATCCGTCGTCTTCGGCCCGATGCCCGGCGGCAGGGTCCGCGTCTCCGGCGTACTGGCACCCGGCTTCCCGCTCACCGCCGAGGCCGTACAGGAGTTCCTGGACGAGCGCACCGGCGGCGGGCTGCGGGTCGTCGAGCTGGACACCCTCGCCACCTTCGCCACCGCCGAGCGGATCGCCACCGGTATGCGCAAGGGACGGGCCTTCCTGGTCGGCGACGCCGCGCACACCCACACACCGGTCGGCGGCCAGGGCCTCAACCTGGGGCTGCAGGACGCGCACAACCTGGCCTGGAAGCTGGCCGGCGTCATCAAGGGCCAGTACACGCCCCAGATCCTGGACACGTACGAGCCCGAACGCCTCCAGGCCGCGCGGCAGATCGTCGGCACCACACACCGGCTGATGAAGATGTTCACCCTCGGCCCGACCGCCTCCCGGGTGCAGAACGTGTCCTGGAACCTGCTCGGCGCCACCGGGGTGCTCCGCCGCTGGTTCGTCCCGCTGCTCGCCGGCCGCCGCGTCCGCTACCCCGACGCCCTGCTGTCCACACCGGACACCGGATCCGAACGCCGGCGCCGCACCGCGCTCCGGCTGGCCGGCCGCGCCCTGCCGCTGCCCGGCACCCGCCCGCCGCACTGGGTGCCCGCCGTGGCTCCCGGCGGCGCGGGCGGCTTCCGGCTGCTGACCGTGGGCCGCGCTGCCGACTCCGCCCTGGCCCGGCGCGGGCGCTGGCTGGCCGAGGCACATGGCACCGCCCTCGAACACGAGCACCACCAGCGGCGCAGCACGGCCGGCTTCCTGCTGCTGCGCCCCGACGGCTACGTAGCGGCGTCCGGCACCGAACCGGCCGGCCTCGACCACGTGGAACGCCTGCTCATCGGACTGACGGCGGGCGTGGGAAGCGCATCCGTCTGACCACGAGGAGAGACACGCGCATGCAGAGCACCGCCGTCAGCGAGCCCTTACCCACCACGACCGAACCGACCACCGACGGTCCCATCACCACCGAGCCGGCCGCCACGGCACCGGCCACCGTCGAACAGATCACCGCCAAACCAACCCCCACTCCTGCCCCACCCCCCGCCGCGCAGGAGCCCGCCCCCCAGCCCACGACGGTCGCCGACCTCCGGGCCGAACTCGGGCGGCGCAAGGACGCCGCCGCGCAGGGGCCCGACCCCGTGGCGACCGAACGGCAGCACGCCAAGGGGAAGTTGACCGCTCGTGAGCGGATCGACCTGCTGCTCGACAAGGACTCCTTCAGCGAGATCGAGGGGCTGCGGCTGCACCGTGCCACCGGCTTCGGCATGGAGAACCGACGGCCGCCCTCGGACGGCGTCGTCACCGGCTGGGGCACCGTCTTCGGACGTACGGTCTTCGTCTACGCGCACGACTTCCGGATCTTCGGCGGCGCCCTCGGCGAGGCCCACGCCGCCAAGATCCACAAGCTGATGGACCTCGCGCTGGCGGCCGGCGCTCCGCTGGTGTCGCTCAACGACGGCGCCGGCGCCCGGATCCAGGAGGGCGTCACCGCGCTGGCCGGGTACGGCGGCATCTTCCAGCGCAACACCAGGGCTTCCGGCGTCATCCCGCAGATCAGCGTCATGCTCGGCCCGTGCGCGGGCGGCGCCGCCTACTCGCCCGCGCTCACCGACTTCGTCTTCATGGTCCGCGGTATCTCGCAGATGTTCCTCACCGGACCTGACGTGGTGAAGACGGTCACCGGTGAGGAGGTCACCCAGGACGGACTCGGCGGCGCCGACGTCCACGCCGCCACCTCCGGAGTCGCCACGTTCGCCTACGACGACGAGGAGACCTGCCTGGAGGAGGTCCGCTACCTGCTGTCCCTGCTGCCGCAGAACAACCGCGAGCTGCCGCCGCGCACCGAGGGCGAGGACTCGCCCGACCGGCGTACCGAGGCGCTGGCCGACCTGGTCCCGCTGTCCGGCAAGGAGTCCTACGACATGCGGGCCGTGCTGGAGGAGATCGTCGACGACGGCGACTACTTCGAGGTCCACCCGGCCTGGGCGACCAACGTGGTCTGCGCGCTGGCCCGCCTCGACGGCCAGGTCGTCGGCGTCGTCGCCAACCAGCCCGAGGCGATGGCCGGGGTGCTCGACATCTCCGCGTCCGAGAAGGCCGCCCGCTTCGTCCAGTTCTGCGACTCCTTCAGCATTCCGCTGATCACTCTTGTCGACGTGCCCGGTTTCCTGCCCGGAGTCGCCCAGGAACACAGCGGGATCATCCGGCACGGCGCGAAGCTCCTCTACGCCTACTGCAACGCCACCGTCCCGCGCATCTCGCTGATCCTGCGCAAGGCGTACGGCGGCGCCTACATCGTCATGGACTCGCGCTCGATCGGCGCCGACCTCTGTCTGGCCTGGCCGACCAACGAGATCGCGGTGATGGGCGCGGAGGGCGCGGCGAACGTCGTCTTCCGCCGGGAGATCCAGAACTCCGCGGATCCGGACGCCACCCGGGCGAAGAAGATCGAGGAATACCGGACGGAACTCATGCATCCGTACCACGCCGCCGAACGCGGCCTGGTGGACGACGTGATCGACCCGGCCGAGACCCGCGTCGTCCTCATCCGGTCGCTGGCGATGCTGCGCACCAAACACGCCGACCTGCCCGCCCGCAAGCACGGCAACCCACCCACCTGACCCAACCCACCCGCCTGTCCCGCACCCCCATGCACCCTCCGCACCCGAAGACCCGCGTACCCCTCCGCACCCCGAAGACCCGCACCCGCACCCGCACCCGCGATCGGATCGCAAGGAGCAGCGAATGCCACAGCAACAACCCGCCGCGCCCCGGAGTTTCGTCGAGGGCCTCGCCTCGGGACGGCTCCCGTGGGAGCTGTTCGCCGCCTTCCCCGAGCCCGGCCGGGAGGAGACCGCGGCGGGAGACGAGTTCCTGGCGGAGTTCGGCCCCTTCGTCGACGCCCAGGTGGACGGTGACGAACTGGATCGCACCGGCACCTGGCCGGACGGGCTCCTGAAGCAACTGCGCGTCCGTGGATACCTCCAGCTCCTGGCCCCGGCGGAACTCGGCGGCCGTGAACTGTCGCCCTACAACCTGCTCCGCGCCGTCGTCCGGGCGAACCGCCGGTCCATGGGCGTCGGACAGATGCTGTGCGTGCAGAACGGCATCGCCGGGGCCGCACTGCTCCCCGCGATACCGCCCGGCCCGCTGCACGACTTCCTGAGCGCCGAGATCGCCGCCGGCAGCATCGCCGCCTTCGGCGACACGGACCCCGCAGGGCAGAACAACAGCCTGCCCGGCACGACCGCGACACTCACCGAGGACGGGAGCGCGTATCTCCTGCGTGGCGAGAAGCTGTTCATCGCCAACGCCGGCATCGCCGAGGTGATCGGTGTCTCGGCGACCGTGACGGAGCCCGACGGACCGCGGGCGGGCGTCTTCTTCCTGCGCACCGACACTCCCGGCTTCGAGGTCGTCGCGCCGAACGACTTCATCGGCGTCAACGGCCTGTCGGCGACGATCCGGCTGACCGACGTACGGGTCCCCACGGAACACACCCTCCTGGGCGACGGCACCCTCCGCCTGCCACGGGCCATCGCCCTCCAGGGCTCCTACGGCCGTACGGCCTTCAGCGCGGCCGGCGCCCTGGCGGTCATCCGCAACTGCCTCGACCACTCGGCGGAGTTCCTCTCCCGGCGCCGTATCAACGGACGGGGTCTGGGCGAGTACGACAAGATCCAGCGGATCGTCGCGACCACCCTCGCCGACGAGTTCGCCGTGGAGAGCGCGGTGCGCTGGACGATGCTCGAACCCGGCCCCGAGGACCGGTCCTTCGAGCTGTACGTCACCAAGAACCTCGCCGCCGAACGGAGTTGGCAGGCCAGCGACCGCACCGTGGCCCTGCTCGGCGGCGAGGGCATCGAGACCGCGCGGAGCAAGCGCCGCCGGGGCGCGGTGCCGCACCCCGTGGAGCGCTACCACCGGGACGCGCGCACCCTGCGCACCGTCGGCAACGTCGACTTCATCAACGACCACCGGGCCGGACTGCTCCTGCTGACCCGCTATCTGACCGGTACCGCCGACGCCCTCCCGGTGCCCGACACCTCGGGCACCGGCCTGTCCGCCGCCAACCGCCGCCACCTGGACAGTGCCGTCGGCGCCTGCCAGGAACTGCACCGGATCTGCCGCCGGCTCACCGACCGCCACCCCGACCCCGCCGAACTCGCCGAGCGCGAGGAGGCGGTGATCCTCGTCGGCCGGTTCGCCACCGAACTGTTCGGCATCTGCGCGGTCCTCGGCCGGGCCGCCCGGCCGGGCAGCGGCTCGGCACAGGACCTGGCCGACGTGTACGCCACGGCCGCCCGGCACCGCGTCACCGACCTGACCCGGCGGCTCTACGCCGAGGAAGAACCCGAGGCACCCGACTACGCCAAGATCAGCCGCGCCTGGACGGCCGGCGGCTGACCACCCTGGAGACCTTCATGACGACAACCCCCGAGGCCGTCGAACTGCCCGACGTCCTCGACGGCTTCGACCTGACCGACCACGCCCGCTTCGCCGACGGCGTGCCCTACGACGTGTTCGCCCGGCTGCGCCGGGAAGCACCGCTGCTGTACCACCCGCCGGGCGTCAACAGCCCGGACGGCGAGGGCTTCTGGGTGCTCAGCCGGTACGCCGACATCGCCGCCGTCGCCGCCGACCCGGCCTTCTCCTCCCAGGGCGGCGGCGGCCGGAAGGGCGGCGGCACCCACCTGGAGGACATGGCGGTCGGCGTGCACGCCGGCGTGCTCCTGCCGATGATGGACGACCCGCGCCACCAGGCGCTCAAGGACATGATCACCCCGTCGCTGACCGGGAGCGGTTCGCTGCTGCACGAGGACGAACTGCGCGGCCACGCCGCCGAACTCGTCGGCGCGGCGGTAGCCCGGGGCTCGGGAAACCTCGTCGACGACCTGGTCGAACCCTTCGCCCTGCGTACCGTCGCCGGTCTCTTCGGCGCCCCGGAGGACACCTGGGACCGGCTGCTGACCTGGGTGCACGGGGTCGTCGGTCTGGTCAACCGCCGCACCAGCCTGCCCGACGACTACTCGCGCGTCACCGTCGCGGCCATGGCCGGGTACTTCAAGGACCTGCTGGCGGCGAAACGGGAGGTGCCGGGACCGGACTTCGGCTCCCTCCTCGCGCACGGTCAACTCGCCGAGGACACCGGCGAGTTGCCGCTGACCCCGTACGAGCGGGAGCACAACTACCTCGTCCTGCTGATGCACGCCTACGAACAGACCCGCAACGTCATGGCCGACGCACTCCTGGCCGTGGCCGAACACCCCGACCAGTGGCGGCAGTTGCGCGAGGACCGCACGCTTCTCCCCGACGCCGTCGAGGAGTTGCTCCGCTGGGCCCCGCCCAACCCGTACAACCGCCGCACCGCCACCCGGGACACCGAACTGCACGGACAGCTCGTCCGGGCCGGCGACAAGGTCACCCTCTGGTGGCCCTCCGCCAACCGCGACGAGACGGTCTTCACCCGGCCCGACACGTTCGACATCCGCAGGAACCCCAACCCGCACCTGTCCTTCGGCGCCGGCACCCACGACTGCTCCGGCGGCGAGGCGGGCCGGCTGGCACTGCGCCCGCTGCTGGACCTGCTGCTCGACCGGGTGGCCGAGATCCGGCTCACCGGCCCCGCGATCCACACCCCCTACAACAAGCACACCGTGCTGCTCGACCTGCCGGTCGCGCTGCTGCCTGCCTGACCCCTGAAGGAGAGCACACATGTCCGAGATCTCGGTGCTGAGCGAGTCGGAGAAGCCGAAGGTCCTGCCGTACGACCCGCTGAACCCGGAGTTCCTCGCCAACCCCTACGGGAACTACGCCCGACTGCGCGAAGAGGCCGCGGTGCACCGCACGGACGCCGGTCTGGCCGTGATGACGTACGGCCTGGTCAACAAGGTGCTGCGCGACAACCGTTTCGGCCACGGCGACGGCCTCGGCGCGCAGGACGCCAAGATCCCCACGCCGGAGGGTCCGCGGGACGCCCTGATGCTGATGGACCCGCCGGACCACACCCGGCTGAGGGCCCTGGTGAACCGCGCTTTCACCCACCGGGTGGTGCAGCGGCTGCGTCCGGCCGTCGAGAAGATAGCCGTCGAACTGCTCATCACGGCCGTCGAGAAGCACGGCGACGGACCGGTGGACCTCTCCTCGGAGTTCTGCCGCCCGCTCGGCGTCCGGTCCGTCAACCACCTGGTCGGCGTGCCCGAGGAGTACACGGAGCGGTGTGTGAACTTCGGCCGGGACGGCGGCCGGGGTCTCGACCCCGGCTTCACGCTCACGCCCGAGGAGGAGCAGCAGCGCGTCAACGTGCGGCACGGCGCCGTGGAGATCACCCTGGAGATGATCGCCGACCGGCGCGCCAACCCGCGCGAGGACATAGTGAGCGACCTGATCCGGGTCGAGGAGGCCGGCGACCGGCTGACCGAGAACGAGGTGCTCACCACCGTGGCCAACCTCTTCCTGGCCGGCTGGGCCGCCCCGCAGGCGACGCTGGGCCTCTCGGTGGTCGCGCTGCTGAACCACCCCGAGCAGCAGGCGTACTACCTCGCGCACCCGGAGCACGCCGACCGGTCGATGGACGAACTGGTGCGCTACGACAGCACGGTTCAGCTCGCCGAGCGGCTGGCGCTGGAGGACGCGGAGGTGGGCGGTTTCGAGGTCAAGGCGGGCGAGGAGGTCTACCTGATGTTCGGCTCCGCCAACCGCGACCCCGAGGTCTACGAGAACCCGGACACGCTCGATCTGACCCGGGTCGGGCAGCGCAACATGGGCTTCGGGCACGGCATCCACTACTGCGTGGCGGCACCGGTCGCCAAGATGGTCAGCGAGGTGGGTCTCAACGTCCTGCTCGGGCAGTTCAGGCCCGAACTGCTGACCCCCGCGCCGCCCACCAACGGCGCCATCACACAGCGCAGTTACAGCGAGATCCCGGTGACCCTGCACCCCGTCGGGTGACCTGACCGGACCCGCCGTCCGAGCGCGTCAGCCGTGTAGAATGATCCATGTCTGCTGCGGTGCGCGCTCACCTCCGAATCCGAGAGGACAGCAATGAGCGACGTCGCCAATCTTCTGAAGAAATACATCGACGTTTTCAACGAGACGGACGAGACCAGCCGTCAGGCCGGGATCGCCGAGATCTTCACCGAGGACGCGATCTACTCCGACCCCACGGCCGAGGTCCACGGCTGGGACGGTATCAACGGTCATCTCGGCAACTTCCGCAAGCAGGCCCCGGGCCTGATCTTCGCCCTCGGCGAGATCCGTCAGCACCACGACACCCTCCTGTTCGGCTGGAGCGCCTCCCCGGGCGGCGTGGGCAACCCCGTCGCCAGCGGCGAGGACTTCGTGCTGCTCAAGGGCGGACGGATCCAGCGGATCCACGGCTTCTTCGACTGATCTGCCTGATCTAACTGATCTGCCTGATCTGGCTGATCGGTTCCCGCAGAACGCCCGGCCGGTTCTTCCAGCCGGGCGTTCTGGCGTCATCGGCCAGAGGCCGGGGTGCTCAGCACTCGCCGAGGACCTGCGTGAAGTGACGTATCTCGGCGTGGAACAGCTTCGCCGGCTCCCGCGTCTGGGCGCTGAGGTGCCCGTAGACCTCCAGGGACACCAGGCCGTGCATCCGCGCCCACAGCCGCAGCGCGAAGGCGACGGCGGCGGGCGAGGCGTGCGGGTGTGCGGCATGGACCAGCGCCGCGTACTCCGGCTCGAAGTCGGCCCAGCCGTACGCGTGATAGGCGGGACCCAGCTCGGGCTCCGGCACGTCCAGACGCCCCGTCCACGCCCCCACCAGGCCCGCGAGCAGGCCGGGTACGCGGTGCGCCGCCTCCGGGACCGTCCGCAGTTCGTCGGTCGGGTGGCCGTGGATCAGCCGGAAGTGCTGCGGGTTGGCGATCGCCCAGTCCCGGTAGGAGTGGCCGAGCGCGAAGATCGCGGCGGCCGGGCCGTCCTGCGAGGCGCTGCGGCACGCGGTCTCCAGCCGGTCGGCCAGGGCCGTGTGGAGATCGGCGATCAGCTCTCTGATCAGGGCTTCCCTGGTGTCGAAGTAGCTGTATATCGCCCCCGCCGTCATCCCCATCTCACGGGCTATCGCGCGCAGCGACAGGGCGTTGGAATCCTCGCTGGCCAGATGGTCGAGCGCGATGGCCTTGATCTGCGCGGTCGTGGCAGCCCGCAGACGCTCGCGTCGGCTCTGGCCCGGGATTCCCATACTTGACATTCTACGGTGCATGATTTCTATACTGCATGCGTAATCTGAACACTGTGTAGGGCAGGTGCAGCGCAGGTCCGCAGCAGACACGTCGGACAAGCAAGCAGGACACACAGTGACTTCCGCACACAGCGGCTTCCGTGCGTACGGAGACCTCTGTGTCGTCATGCGCCGGTCGCGGCGGGCAGCGCCGCGAGCCAGTGCCGTACGGCCTGTGCCGTACCGGCGGCGTGCTCCTCGACGAGGGTGAAGTGGTCGCCGGGTGTGTCCAACACCGTGCAGAGCGCGGCCAGTTCGGCCCGGTCCGGGCCCGGACCGCCCCAGTCGTGGCCGGCGGCACGCAGCAGCAGGGCGGGCGCGGCGAGCGGCTCGGGCCGCCAGTCCGCCAGCAGCCGCAGATGTCCGCCCATGGCGCTCAGTGAGGCGTCGTCCAGACCGGTGACCTCCGCCCGCAAGGCCATCGCCGACAGCAGCGCGGGCCCGAACTCGTCGAGCCGGCCCGCCCCGATCGGGAAGGTGTCGAGCAGCACGACCGCCGTCGGGCCCCCGCCCTCCGCCTCCAGCCGGGCGGCGACCGAGTGGGCCAGCAGCCCGCCGGACGAATAGCCGAGCAGGGTGTACGGCCCGGCCCCGGCCGACCGGCGGACCAGGCCGGCCAGTGCTCCGGTCAGCGCCTCCCGGGTGGCGGGCAGTTCCTCGTCGGCACGGAAACCGGGCAGCCGCAGCACCGAGACGTCCCGGTCGCCGCCGAAACCGGCCGCGAGCCGGGCGAACTGCTCGGGCCCCGAGGTGGCCAGCACGGTCGGCAGACAGAAGACCGGCGGACCCGCGTCGCCACGGGTGAGCAGCACCGGGTCGGGCAACCGGACCCGGTCCCCGTCGTGGAAGACCGGACGGAACCCGGCGGCCGTGGCCAGCAGTTCGGTGAACTCCCCGGCCCGGTCCGACTCGACGGCCGACCGGAACAGCCCGGTCAGGGTCGGCTCGGCGGACACCTCGACCGGTACGGCGGTTCCGGCGACGCCCGGTTCGGCGGCTACGCGGTCGGTGAGGGCGTACGGGGTGTGCTGGTCGAGGATCTCGCGGACCGTCAGCCGTACACCCGTCGCGGCGGTCAGCCGGTTGCGCAGCTCCACCGTGGTGAGCGAGTCCATGCCCTGCTCCAGGAAACCGCGCCGGACATCCACGTCCGCCGGCCCGGGCAGACCCAGGACGGCCGCGATCTCCGCCCGCACCACGCCGAGCAGCACCTCGTGGCGGTCCGCCGCGTCCAGACCGGTGAGCCGCGAGGGCAGCGCCGTCCCGGCCGTGACGCCCGGGGCGTCCGAGGGGGTGCCGACGGCCGCCTCCGGCAGTTCGGCGAAGAGCGGACCGCGCCCGGTCGCCGTGGCGCGCAGATAGGCGGGCCAGGCGATCTCGGTGGCCAGCAGGGCGGTGTCGTCCGCGTTCAGGGCCTGCCGCAGTACGGTCAGCGCCTGCTCCGGAGCGATCGCCGGGATGCCCCGGCGGCGCAGTCGCTCGTGCCGCGCCTCCTCCAGCGCGGCCCGGGCCGGGTCGGCGTACGCCTCGATCCACACGCCCCACGCGACGGCGGTGGCCGGCTGTCCCGCCGACCGCCGTCGCTGGGCGAGCGCGTCCAGGTGGGCGTTGGCGGCGGCGAAACCGCCGAGGCCGACACCGACGCCGATGCTCCCGGCGATGGAGGAGAACAGCACGAAGGCCGACAGGTCCAGGTCCCTCGTCAGCTGGTCCAGGATGTCGGCCGCGACCGCCTTGGTCCGCAGGACGCGCTCCAGCGCGGGCAGCCCGAAATCCTCCAGGGGGCTTTCCTCCAGCAGTTCGGCGCAGTGGAACACCGCGGTCAGCGGCTCGTCGGCCGGAAGTGCGGCCAGCACCCTGGCACCCTTGACCAGATTGGTGAAGTCGCAGCCCACGACTGTCACTTGGGCGCCCAGTGCCGCCAACTCGCCCTCCAGCACGGCGTGTTCGGCCGGTTCCGGGTCCTGGGCGGTGGTGAGCAGCAGCCGCCGGGCGCCCGAACGGGCCAGATACCGGGCGACCTCGGCACCCGTACCGTGTGTGCCCTCGGTGACCAGTACGGTTCCGTGTGGCCGCCACGCACCACGGCCCGGCAGACCGTCGAGTGGCGCGCGGACCAGCCGACGGGCGAGTACGGCGGATCCGCGCAGGGCGACCCGGTCCTCCGCGCCGCCGAGCACACCGGCCAGCAGACCGGCCGCCGTACCGTCGGCCGGCAGGTCGATCGTGCCGCCCCAGAGGTGCGGGTGTTCCTCGGCCAGCGCGAGGCCCAGGCCCCACACCCCGGCCTGCGCGGGGGAGTCGACGGTGTCCTCCGGGGCCGCCGCCACGGCGCCCCGGGTCAGGGACCACACCGGCGTCTCGGCACCCAGGTCCGTCAGGGCGCCCACCAGGTGCACCGTGCCGGCCAGCCCGGCGATGAGCCCCGGATGCCCCGGGTGCGGTGTCTCGTCGAGCGGCAACGCCGACACGATGCCCTGTGCCGGGCCCGACGCCATCGCCGAGGCGAGCTGTCCGGCGAGCGCCTCCCGCCCGACACCTGGCGGTACGGCGAGCCGGCTCACGGTGGCTCCCGCGCTCCGCAGGGCCTCGCTCCATGTCTCCGTCGGCGCCAGGGACGCCGGGACCAGGACGAGCCAGTGCCCGGACAACGCCCCGGGCAGGGGCTGGGGCACCGTCCGCCACACCGTGCGGTAACGCCAGTGCTCCACCTCCGCGTCCTCGCGCGACTCGCCGCGCAGCGCCGCCAGGGCGGGCAGCACCGGCTCGACCGCACCGGGTCCGCTCACGCCGAGCAGCCGGGCGAGCGCCGCCGCGTCCCGCTCCTCGACCGCCGCCCAGAAGTCGGCGTCGGGCTCGTCGGCCGCCGGTGCGGTGACCGGCTGCACGTCGACCCAGTAGGTGCGGTGCTGGAAGGGGTACGTCGGCAGGTCCACCGGCTGCGGCTGCTCGGGCGCCGGCCACACCACGGGGAGCCCGCGCACCCACGCCTCGGCGAGCCCGTCGCCCACCGGAAGCGCGGCCAGCACCAGGACGTCGGCGCCGATGTCCGGGGTGTGGTCGGGGGTGGGCACGAGGAACGTCCGGTAACCGTCCGCCGCGAGTTCGCCGACCGTGGGGCCGGCCGTGCGGGACGAGTCCCCGGCGACGGCCGCGCGGGCGGCGTCCTCCAGTGTGAGGGCGCCGGTGAGGTGCTCCGCGACGATCGCGCAGGGGGACTGCCCGACCACCGCGTCGACGCGTATCCCGTGGTCCCGCCACAGGCCGGCCAGAGCGGTCGTGACGGCGAACAGGACCGGCCGCCGGATCTCGTCGACCGTGGGCGAGGGCGCGCCGGGCGCGCCGCGCAGGACGGCCTCCACACGCCACGGCACATGGCGCTCGACAGCGGTGGCACCCGCCCGCAGCCGGGCGGCGAACGCGGGGGAGGAGCCGAGCAGTTCGGCCGCGATGGCCAGCAACTCGGCTCCGTCGTCGGGCAGTACGAGCGCGACCCGGCCCGGCTCACGGGCCGTACCGGTGAACACGCCGGGCCCGGACGCATCGCGCGCCACCAGCCCGAGAGGCTCGACAGGGGATCCGGCCCCGACCGAGACCGCCGCCCGATGGGTCAGCGCGGCGCGGGTACGGGCCAGCGCGTACGCGACGTCCGCAAGCGCCGGACCGGGGTGCGCCTCCAGATACGCCGACAACCGCCGCGCCTGCTCCCGCAACGCCTCGGGAGTGGCCGCGGAGAGAACCAACGGCGCACCGGAGGCTCCGACCGGGGCGGAGTCGCCGTACTCCGGCGCTACCGAGGACGGTTCGCGTGCCTCTGACGGGGGCTTCGGCGCTGCCGGGGACGGTTGCCGTGTCGTGGCTGAGGGCTCCGGTGTCACGGAGGACGGTTCGTGTGCCTCCGACGAGGACGCCGGTGCCACCGAGGACGAGTCCTCAGCCGTGGCTGAGGGCGTCCGTTCTGCCGACGAGGGCTCCCGTGCCTCCGGCGGCGTCCCCCGCGCCGCCGACGAGGACTCGCGACCCGGCGCTGTCTGCCCCCGTGCCGCTGACGGGGATCCGCTTCCCGGTGATGCCTGCCCCCGTGTCTCCGGCGAGGGCTCCCGTGCCTCTGACGGCGTTCCTCGTGCCGCCGACGCGGACTCGCCCCCCGGCGACGCCGGCCCCTGTACCGCCGGCGCCGACACGGCCGCCCCCCGCTCCACCGGATCAGGCTGCCCAGGGGCCGACTCCGTTGCCCCCGGCGCCTGTTCGAGGATCACGTGTGCGTTGGTTCCGCTGACGCCGAAGGCCGAGACGCCTGCCCGGCGGGGGTGGTTCGTGGTGGGCCAGGGGTGGGGCTCGGTCAGGAGTTCCACCGCGCCCGCGGTCCAGTCCACCATCGGTGTCGGCTCGTCCACGTTCAGGGTGGCCGGGAGGACGCCGTGCCGCATGGCCTGGATCATCTTGATGGCGCCGATGACGCCCGCCGCCGCGCCCGCGTGGCCGAAGTTGGACTTCACCGAGCCCAGCCAGAGGGGCCGGTCCGCGGGCCGGGCCTGCCCGTACGTCCGCAGCAGCGCCTCCGCCTCGATCGGGTCGCCGAGGCGGGTGCCGGTGCCGTGGGCCTCGACCGCGTCCACCTCGGCGGGCGAGAGCGCGCCGCTGTTCAGCGCGGCGCGGACGACGCGCTGCTGCGAGGGCCCGTTGGGCGCCGTCAGGCCGTTGGAGGCGCCGTCCTGGTTGACGGCGGAGCCGCGGACCACGGCCAGCACCCGGTGACCGAGGCGGCGGGCGTCGGACAGCCGCTCGACCACCAGGGTGCCCACCGCGTCGCACCACGCCGTACCGTCCGCCGCACCCGCGAAGGCCTTGACCCGGCCGTCCGGTGCCAGCCCGCGCTGCCGGCTGAAGTCCACGAACACCTGGGGCGTGGAGATCACCGACACCCCGCTGACCAGCGCGAGCGAGCACTCGCCCAGGCGCAGGGCCTGAGCGGCCAGATGAAGTGCGACCAGCGACGACGAGCAGGCGGTGTCGACGGTGATCGCGGGACCGGTCAGCCCGAAGACGTCGGCGACCCGCGCGGCGAGCGCGTTGCCGCCACCCGTCAGCCGGTGCTCCGCCACCGCCTCGGGCGGGTCGGCGAGCAGCATCGTGTAGTCGTCGACGCTGCACCCGGCGTAGACCCCGGTGGCGCTGTCGCGCAGCGACGTCGGGTCGATCCCGGCCCGTTCCAGCGCCTCCCACGTGGTCTCCAGGAGCAGCCGCTGCTGCGGGTCCATGGCCAGCGCCTGGGCCTCGGAGAAGCCGAAGAACGCGGCGTCGAAGTCCCCGACCTCCGGCATGAACCCGCCGTGCCGGACATAGGAGGTGCCGGGCCGGTCGGGATCCGGGTCGTACAGCTTCGCCAGATCCCAGCCCCGGTTGTCGGGGAACTCCCGCACCGCGTCCTTCCCGGCCGCGACCAGGTCCCACAGGTCCTCGGGCGAGCGGACCCCGCCGGGCATCCGGCAGCTCATCGCGACGATCGCGACCGGGTCCCGCCCGCTCTCCTCCAGTTCCTTCAACTGCCGCCGGACATCGCCGAGTTCGACCGTGACCCGCTTGAGGTAGGTGCGCAGTTTCTGTTCGTCGGGACTCGCCTTGCCGGTGGTCATCGGATCCTCACTGTCCCAGCTCGTTGTCGATGAAGCTGAAGATGTCGTCGTCGGATGCGGAGGCGAGCTGTTCCTCGACCTCGGAACGGGCCCCGGCACCGGACGCCTCGTCCGTCACCGTGTCCAGCAGCCGCCGCAGCCGGGCCGCCACCAGATCACGGGCCGCCGCGTCGTCGGCCAGACCGCTGTCGGCCAACACCTCCTGCAGCCGGTCGAGTTCGGCGTCCAGCGATGTCTCGGGCCGCTCCGGTAGCAGCTCGGCACGGAGGAAGGCCGCGACGGCCACCGGCGTGGGGTGGTTGAAGACGAGCGTGGCCGGCAGCTTGAGACCGGTCGCCGCGCCCAGCCGGTTGCGCAGGGTGACCGCGGCCAGCGAGTCGAACCCCAGGTCCTTCAGGGGCCGTTGGCCGTCCACCGCCTCACTGTCGGTGTGCCCGAGGACGACGGCGGTCTCGGCGCGCACCAGATCGGTCAGCACCCGTTCCTGGTCGCTCGCGGACAGCCCGGTCAGGGTCTGGGTGAGCGCCTCCGAGGTGGTCGCCGCGGCGCCCCCGTCGTCCGGCCCGGAGTCCGTCAACGCCCGTACGGCCTCCGGCAGTTCATCGAGCAGCGGGCTGCTGCGCACCGCCGTGAAGGCGGGCGCGAACCGTTCCCAGTCCACGTCGGCGAGCACCAGCGCGGTCTCGTCCCGGGACAGCGCGTCGATCAGCGCGGCGACCGTCTGCTCGGAGGGCAGCGGGGTCAGACCCCGGCGGCGGAGCTGCGCGCGGCGTTCCGTCTCGGCCTCCTCGTCCTCCAGACCGGTGCCGGGATCGGCCCACGGACCCCAGGCGACGGAGGTCGCGGGCAGACCTCGGGCCCGCCGGTGGGCGGCGAGCGCGTCCACGTACGCGTTGGCGGCCCCGTACCCGCCCTGCGCCCCGCTGCCCCAGACACCGGCGATGGAGGAGAACAGGACGAAGCCCTCCAGCGCGGTGTCCGCCAGCAGTTCGTCGAGATGGGCGGCGCCGAGGGTCCTGGTGCGCAGGGAGCGCTCCAGCTCGGCCGGGTCGAGGTCGGTCAGCGCCGCCGCGTCCAGTTCCCCGGCGGCGTGCACGACGGCGGTCAGCGGAGCGTCCTCGGGTACCGAGGCCAGCAGCGCCGCGAGCGCCGTACGGTCCGCGACATCGCAGACCGCGACCGTCACCCGGGCCCCGACGGTGGTGAACTCGGCCTCCAGAGCCACCCGTTCGGCCACGTCCAGGTCCATGTCCGTGGTCAGCAGCAGGTGTTCGGCGCCCAGCGCGGCCAGCTGGCGTGCCGTGTGCGCGCCCATGCCACGGGTGCCGCCGGTCACCAGCACCGTGCCGTGCGGCGCCCAGGAACGCCGTACGGGCACCGAGGCCAGCGGGGAGCGCACCAGACGGCGGGCGAGCACCCCGGCGCCACGGACCGCGAGCTGGTCCTCGTCCGCCAGGCCGGACAGCGCCGCCATCAGCCGGACGAGGTCACGGTCGTCCGGTGCGGCCGGGAGGTCCACCAGGCCGCCCCACCGGTCGGGGTGCTCCACCGCCGCCGTCCGGCCCAGCGCCCACACCTGGGCCTGCACGGGAGCGGTCGGCGGATCGGCGTCGGTCGTGCCGACCGCGCCCCGGGTGACCGTCCACAGCGGGACCGGCACCTCCGTGTCGGCCAGCGCCTGCATCAGCAGCAGGGTGCCGGCGGTGCCCGCGGTGAGCGCCGGCCGGCCGGCCGACGGTGTCTCGTCCAGCGGGAGCAGGGACAGGATTCCGGCGACCTCCCCGGCTGCCCCTCCGGCTGCCTCTCCGACGGCGGGCTCCCTTATCGCCAGGGCGAGTTCGGCCCGGTCCAGGCCGGCCGCGACATCGAGCCGCACCGGCCGGGCGCCGTGCCGTTCCAGTGCCAGGGCCACCCGCCCGGCCAGTTCAGCAGCCTCCGCGTGCCCCTCCGGGGCCACCAGCAGCCAGGTGCCCGACAGCAGCACCGAGGCCGGCTCGGTCACCGGCCGCCAGGCCACCTTGTACCGCCAGGCATCGGCGGCCGACCGCGCCACACGGCCCCGCCGCCAGGACGACAGCGCGGGCAGCACCGCGCCCAGCGCGTCACCGTCGTCCAGCCCGAGGGTGGCCGCCAGCGTCTCCAGGTCGCCGTTCTCCACCGCTTCCCAGAACCCGGTCTCCACCGCGTCCCCGGTCCCGGCCGCCGAACGGTCGGCGGGCGCCTCGACCCAGTACCGCTTGCGCTGGAAGGGATACGTCGGCAGGTCCACCCGGCGCGGACGTGCGGGCTCCGGCCAGCGCACCGGCAGACCCCGCACCCACGCCTCGGCCAGCGAGGCGTTCAGCCGCACCGGCCCGCCCTCGTCACGCCGGAGCGTGCCGAGGACCAGGGCCTCGGCGCCCGCCGCCTCGGCCGTCTCCTCGATGGCCATGGTCAGGACGGGATGCGCGCTGATCTCGATGAAGGTGGTGTGTCCGGTGGTGAGGAGGGTGTGGATGGTGGGGGCGAAGGTGACGGGTCGGCGGCAGTTCTCGTACCAGTAGTCGGCGGTGAGTTCGGTGCCGTCGAGGACGGCGCCGGTGGCGGTGGAGTAGTGGGGGAGGTGGGCTTTGCGGGGCTTGATGAAGGCGAGTGCGGTGAGGAGTTGGTCGCGGAGGGGTTCGACTTTGGGGCTGTGGGAGGCGACGGTGGAGGGGACGATGCGGGCGCGGATGCCTTTGCCGGTGAGGGTGGTGACGAGTTCTTCGAGGGCGTCGTGGTCGCCTGCGACGGTGACGGCGGTGGGGCCGTTGACGCCGGCGATCCACAGGCGGTCGGGGTAGGCGGCCAGATGCCGGACCGCGTTCTCCTCGGTGGTTTGGAGGGAGGCGACGGCGCCGTGTCCGGTGAGGTGGTCGGCGAAGAGTTGGGAGCGGATGAGGACGATGCGGGTGGCGTCGTGGAGGGTGAGGGCTCCGCTGATGTGGGCGGCGGCTATTTCTCCCTGGGAGTGGCCGATGACGGCGTCGGGGTGGATGCCGTGGGCCTGCCAGAGGGCGGCCAGGGCGATGTTCACGGCGAACAGCACCGGCTGCAACACCTCGATCCGCTCCAGCGGAGGCGCCTCGGGCTCCCCGCGCAGCACGGCCTCAACCCGCCACGGCACATGACTCTCGATCACGGCCGCGCACTCCCGCAGCCGCTCGGCGAACAGCGGTGTCGAGTCGAGCAGTTCGACCGCCATCCCACGCCACTGCGAGCCCTGCCCGGGCAGCACGAACACCGTACGGCCCCACTCCCGAGCCGTCCCGGTGATCACGTTCGGGGCCGACTCGCCCCGCGCCAGGACGTCCAGCCCCTCGCCGAGCACGACGGCCCGCTGGGGCAGCGTCGCCCGGGTGGTGGCCAGGGCGTGCGCCACGTCGGTGCGCCGCAGCCCGGGGTTGAGCGACAGATGGGCGGCCAGCCGCCGCGCCTGGTCGCGCAGCGCGGCCGGGTCCGCCGCGGACAGCGGCAGCGGCAGTGCCGCCGCGTTCGACTCGGGAAGCTCCTCCGAGGGCGCGGCGGGCGGAGCGTGCTCCTGCGGAGCCTGCTCCAGGATCACATGGGCGTTGGTGCCGCTGATCCCGAAGGAGGAGACACCGGCCCGGCGCGCCCGCCCGGTCTCCGGCCAGTCGCGGCCCTCGGCCAGCAGTTCCACGGCGCCCGCGTCCCAGTCCACGAACGGGGAAGGCGTCTCGGCGTGCAGCGTCGGCGGCAGCACCCCGTGCTGCAACGCCTGCACCATCTTGATCACCGACGCGGCCCCGGCGGCGGCCTGCGTGTGCCCGATGTTCGACTTGACCGAACCCAGCCACAGCGGATCCGTGTCCGCCCGCTCCTGCCCGTACGTCGCCTGCAGCGCCTGCGCCTCGATGGGGTCGCCCAGCGGAGTGCCGGTGCCGTGTGCCTCCACGGCGTCGACATCGGCGGGCGTCAGCCGGGCGTCGGCCAACGCGGCCCGGATGACCCGCTGTTGGGAGGGCCCGTTCGGGGCTGTCAGCCCGTTCGACGCGCCGTCCTGGTTGACCGCGGTACCGCGTACCACTGCGAGCACCCGGTGCCCGTTGCGCCGCGCGTCCGACAGCCGCTCCACGAGCAGCATCCCCGCGCCCTCGGCCCACCCGGTGCCGTCCGCGTCCGCCGAGAACGACCGTGACCGGCCCGTCGGCGACAGCGCCCGCTGCCGGCTGAACTCGATGAACGTGAACGGCGACGCCAGTACGGTCACACCGCCCGCCAGCGCCAGTGAGCACTCGCCCGACCGCAGCGCCCGTATCGCCAGATGCAGCGCGACCAGGGAGGAGGAGCAGGCGGTGTCCACCGACACGGCCGGGCCTTCGAGCCCGAAGGTGTACGAGATACGGCCCGAGCTGACGCTGCCGGTGTTGCCGGTGCCCAGATACCCCTCCAGATCGCCGGGCATCTCCGGCAGCCGGCTCACGTAGTCGTGGTACATGAGGCCGGTGAACACACCGGTGTCACTGCCGCGCAGCGTCGCCGGATCGATCCCGGCCCGCTCGAACGCCTCCCAGGAGGTCTCCAGCAGCAGCCGCTGCTGCGGGTCCATGGCGAGTGCCTCGCGCGGCGAGATCCCGAAGAACTCCGCGTCGAACTCGGCCACGTCGTGCAGGAACCCGCCCTCGCGCGTGTACGAGGTGCCCGGCCGGTCCGGGTCCGGATCGAACAGGTTGGCCACGTCCCAGCCCCGGTCCGCCGGGAACTCCGAGATCGCGTCGCCCCGGGCGGTGACGAGCTGCCACAGATCCTCCGGCGAGCGGACCCCGCCCGGATAGCGGCACGCCATCCCGACGATGGCGATCGGCTCGTCGGCGCCACGGACGGCAGCCGCCGCGGGCCGCCGCACGGTGGCCTCGGCCGACGCCGGTGCCGTCCCCAGCTCCTGGACGAGATGGTCGGCGACCGCCGCGGCCGAGGGGTGGTCGAAGACCAGCGTCGCGGGCAGCCGCAGACCGGCCGCCTTGCCGAGCCGGTTGCGCAGTTCCACGGCCGTCAGCGAGTCGATGCCCAGCTCCTTGAAGCCGCGCCGCGCCTCCACGCTCCCCGGGCCGTCGAAGTCCAGGACGGCCGCGACCTGGGTCCGGACCAGCTCCAGCAGGACTTCGCGCTGCTCGTCGGCCGTCCGGCCGGCCAGCCGCTGGGTGAGCGGAGTGGCATCGGCGGCGGTGGCCGCGCGCCGGGCGGGCACACGGACCAAGGCCCGCATGAGCGGCGGGAGTTCGTCGCCGAGCGCGCGCAGGGCGCCGGTGTCGAGCCCCACCGGCAGTGCCACCGGTGCGTCCAGGGCGAGCGCGGTGTCGAAGAGGGCGAGCCCCTGCTCGACGGTCAGCTCCCGCATCCCGGCGCGGGTCAGCCGGGCCTGGTCGGCGGCGCCGAGTTCGGCGGCCATGCCGCCTTCGGCCCAGGGTCCCCAGGCCAGTGAGGTGGCGGGGAGCCCTTGTGCGTGGCGGTGGGCGGCGAGCGCGTCGAGGAAGGCGTTGCCCGCCGCGTAACTCGCCTGCCCCGCGGTGCCGTAGGTACCGGCGACGGAGGAGAACAGCACGAAGGCCTTGAGGTCCAGGTGGGCGGTGGCCCGGTGGAGGTGCCAGGCGGCGTCGGCCTTGGGCCGCAGCACCCCGGACAGCCGCTCCGGGGTCAGCGCGGCGACCACTCCGTCGTCCACGACGCCCGCCGCGTGCACGACGGCCCGCAGCGGGTGCGCGGCCGGGATCCCGGTCAGCAGTTCCGCCACGGCCGCCGGGTCGCTCACATCGCACGCGGCGAAGGCCGCCTCGGCGCCGAGCCCGGCCAGCTCGGCCGCCAACTCGTCGGCCCCCGGGGCCTGTCGGCCACGGCGGCTGGTCAACAGCAGTCGGCGGACCCCGTGTTCGGTGACCAGGTGACGGGCCAGCAGGGCGCCCAGGGCCCCCGTGGCACCGGTGACCAGGACGGTGCCCTCGGGACCCCAGCCGCCGGGCGCCGACGCCGCCGGCACGGCCCGCTGCAGCCGGGGAGCCAGCAACCGCCCGCCGCGCACGGCGAGTTGGGGTTCACCGGAGGCGACGGCGGCAGCCAGGGCGGCGGCCTGCCGGGCAGGATCGGCGGCGGTCTCCTCATCGAGGTCCACCAGGACGACCCGGCCCGGATTCTCGGTCTGGGCCGACCGCAGCAGACCCCACACCGCGGCTCCGGCCGGATCCCGCACGTCCTCCCGCGCGTCGGCGGCGACCGCCTGATGGGTGACGGCGACCAGCAGGGTCTCCGCCGTACGCTCCTCGGCCAGCCACTGCTGTACGGCGGCCAGGGCGCGGTGGGTCAGTTCGTGCACCGAGCCCGGCGCCGCCAGCCCCGGTGCCGCGGTCAGTCGTACGGCCGCCGCCGCGTCGGATTCGGAGGCGTCCGCGAGAGCGTCGGCGATGTCGGCGTACGCGGGCACGGCCTCCGTACCCGTCGCCGTCACCGGCACCCAGCCGAGGGTGAACAGCGAGTCCCGCAGACCGGGCGCGCCGACGGTGGCGAACTGCGCCGGATCGGCGGACCGCAGCGACAGCGACCCGATGTCCGCGACGGGCTGCCCGGCGACATCGGCCACGGTCAGCGACACCGCCCCCGGCCCGGCGGGTGCCAGTCGGATGCGGGCTGCGGGTGCTCCGGTGGCGTGGAGTCGTACGTCGTTGAAGGCGAAGGGGAGGCGGGTTTCGCCGGGTGTGGCGGGGAGTGCGCCGAGTTCGATGGCGTGCAAGGCCGCGTCGAGGAGGGCGGGGTGGAGTCCGTACCGTCCGGCGGTCTCTGTCTGTGTGTCGTCGAGGGCGATGTCGGCGAAGATCTCGTCGCCGCGTCGCCAGGCGGCCTTGAGTCCCTGGAACGCCGGCCCGTACTCGAAACCCTTCCCGGCCAACGTCTCGTACCAGCCGGTCAGATCCATCGCGTCCGCACCGGACGGCGGCCACGCGAGCAGATCCGCGCCTTCCGTGGCCGTGGTGTCGCCGGCCGTCAGTACGCCCGTCGCGTGGCGGGTCCACTCCTCGGCCGCGTCGACGTCGAAGGTGTCCTCGCCGGGCAGGGCTCCGTCGGCCGGGTCCGCGTCCGGCCGTGAGTAGATCCGTACCTCACGCCGTCCGTCGGCGTCCGGGGCGGCGACGACCAGTTGCACCTGACGTCCGCCCGTCGCGGGCAGCACGAGCGGTGCTTCGAGCGTCAGCTCCTCCACGGTCGCGCAGCCGGTCTCCGCACCGGCCCGTATCGCCAGTTCGACCAGTCCGGTGCCGGGGAAGAGGACGGTGCCCAGCACGGCGTGATCGGCCAGCCACGGCTGAGTGTCCCGCGCCAGCCGGCCGCTCAGCACCACACTGCCGGAGTCCGCCAGCGACATCGTCAGCCCGAGCAGCGGGTGGCCCGTGGCCGCCCGCGCGGTGTCGGCGTCGGACGGCAGCCAGTAGTGCTTGTGCTGGAAGGGGTAGGTGGGGAGGTCGACGGTGTGGCCGCGGCTGTCGGGGGCGGGCAGGAGAGGCGAGCGGCCGTGGGCGTGGAGGGTGGCCGTCGCGTGCAGGAGGGCGATGGGCTCCGGGATGTCGCGGCGTTGGGTGGGGACCAGCAGCGTGTTGTCGTGGTCGGGGAGGGTGGTCTTGCCGAGGGTGGTGAGGGTGGTGTCGGGGCCGACTTCGAGGTAGGTGGTCGTGTGGAGGGTGTCCAGGGTGTGGAGGGTGTCGG
>NZ_JBSFMT010000099.1:0-31760 GCF_053599695.1 Streptomyces sp. NPDC000878
GGTCCGCAGTGACCGCCTCGTACGACCAGGTACGGGCGGCCACCGTCGGCCCCCAGAAGGATGGGACGGGTAGGGGCGGCGGGGGCGAGATGCATCCCCTGACCTCCCCTTTACTCCTACCTGCCACACTGTCCGGACCCGGAGAAGGAGCAACCGCATGTCGATGGTCGGCAGCCTGCGCAAAGTGGCCCGCCTGGCTCGGCGTGGGCGGCGGCGCGTGGACCTCAGTCATCCCGCCCGTTCACCGCTGGGCTCGGCCGTCGTCAACTGCGTGATCTACCGCGACGGTGTCCGCCAGGACACCGCCCCGACCGTCGAGGAGTCCGTCGCCCGCGTCCGCAAGCACAACCGCGGCTTCGTCTGGCTCGGCCTCCACGAACCCTCCCAGACGGAGTTCGCCCGCGTCGCCGAACTGTTCGGCCTGCACCCGCTCGCCGTCGAGGACGCCGTCCAGGCCCATCAGCGCCCCAAGGTGGAGCGGTACGGCGAGATCCTGTTCGCCGTGTTCAAGACGGTCTGCTACGTCGAGCACGAGGAACTCACCGCGACCAGCGAGGTCGTCACCACCGGCGAGATCATGGTCTTCGCCGGCCCCGACTTCGTCGTCACCGTCCGCCACGGCCGGCACGGCTCCCTCGGCCCCCTGCGCGAGGACCTGGAGGCCGACCCGGAGCAGCTCGGCAAGGGCCCGGCCGCCGTGCTGCACGCCGTAGCCGACCATGTCGTGGACGACTATCTGCAGGTCACGGACGCCGTCCAGGACGACATCGACCAGGTCGAGTCGGACGTCTTCTCCCCGCAGAGCCCGCGCACCGCCGACGCCGGCCGTATCTACCAGCTCAAGCGTGAACTCCTCGAACTGAAGCGGGCGGTGGTCCCCCTCGCCCGACCCCTCCAGCAGCTCGCCACCGAGCCGATGCACTCCATCGAGCCGGCGATACAGGCCTACTTCCGGGACGTCGCCGACCACCTCATCCGCGCCACCGAGCAGATCCACGCCTTCGACGCGCTGCTCGACTCGATCCTCCAGGCCCACCTCGCCCAGGTCACCGTCGGCCAGAACGAGGACATGCGGAAGATCACCGCCTGGGCCGCGATCATCGCCGTACCGACCATGGTCTGCGGCGTCTACGGCATGAACTTCGAGCACATGCCCGAACTGCACTGGCGCTTCGGCTACCCGCTCGTCCTCGGCGTCATCGCCACCGCCTGCTTCTTCGTCCACCGGGGATTCAAGCGCAACGGCTGGCTGTGAACGCGGCCCACCGCCCGTCCGTATCTCCTGTCGAGTCGTACGTCCGGTGCGTCTACTTCCGCCGTACCAGCCGACCTGGAGAGGCGCAGTGTTCCAGCAGCAATCCCGGCGATCGTTCCCCCGCAGGGCCGTCGCGCTCGCCGCACTCCTGACGGCCGTCGTCCTCCCCATGGCCACGGCCTGCACCTCGGACACGAACAAGGCAGATAAAAAGGCTTCGGAGTCCATGACTCCCGCCCCCGTCGCCGCCGTGGTCGCGCCCGCCAAGGTCGAGGTGATCGCCCAGCTGACGGGCTGCACCGTGAAGATCCGTACCGACGCGGACGAACTGCGCGAGGGCGTCTGCCACACCGCGCCGGGCGACTATCTGATCACGACGTTCCCCGAGGAGAAGTACAAGCTGACCTGGCTGGACAGCGCGGCCATGTACGGCGGCAAGTACCTGGTCGGCACCAAGTGGGTCATCAGCGCGGCCCCCAAGCTCCTGGAACCGCTGCGCCAGAAGGTGGGCGGCACGATCCAGGACCTGAGCGTCCAGGGGAGCCAGAGCAACACCGGTCAGGGCACCGCCAGTCAGGGACCCACCCCTGGCTCGTAGTCGCTGATGACGTACGACTCCTCGTCGTCGACCGCGTTCTTCAGCGGGTCCAGGGTGATGCGTTCGGGGTGCCCGTCGGGCGCGTACGCCGCCTCCGCCGTGTCCGCGCCGTCCGTATGCGCGCGGGCCAGCCGGTCCAACAGGCCGCCGATGGTGGGCACTTCCTCGGGCGCTCGCCGTACGGCGCCCCGCCCGCTCTCGTCGAGCCCGACCGCCTTGGTCACCTTCCCGTCCCGGACCGTCACCCGGAACGTGCCGATGAGGCTGCGTTCCCCCTCGCTCGACGTCAACGTGTAGGCGTACGCGGCGGGTTCGTCCCAGGAGTCCGCGAACGACGAGAACGAGGACGACGGGGAGGACGGTGCCGGTGCGGACACCGAGGCCCCGGAGTCCCCGCCACAGCCGACGGCCGCGCACACCAGCCCCCCGACCAGCACGACGGACGACAGCAATCGGACCGAAGCCATGGTGATCCCCCTGTACAAGTGAACGCGCCTACCGCCCCTACGACTACGACGCGATTCCGCCGGAAACCGTTCAGTCGAGAGCCGCCGAGAACCGCCCGAGAAGCGGAAGCCTTCAGGCCGCATTCCCCCTCTTCCTCCCCCTCCTCACCCCTCCCCGCCCCTCCACGAACCCCACTGACCCCAACTCCCCCAACCGCACTGTTGGTTGAGTTTTCATCACAGTGACACCTGTCAACGATCAGACCGTCGGGCGATGGGGCAACTTTGTTCCGGGCACGCCAACCGGACCGTTGCCTTCCACCCCCCACTCCCCGTCACCCGTCACCCCCACGGTCATCAGGAGCACGCAGTGAAGATCACCTCGCGCGTCCGCAGAGCCTCGCTGGTTCTCGGCAGCGCCGTCGCGCTGGTCGTCGCCGTTCCCGGCAGCGCCTTCGCCGCCCCGCCGTCGGCCCTGCCCGCCAACGCCGACACCCTTGAGAACACCTGGCAGCCGGCCTACGACTACGACACCGACGGCTGCTACCCCACGCCGGCCATCGGCCCCGACGGAACCGTCAACGGCGGTCTCAACCCGTCCGGTTCGGTCAGCGGCGAGTGCCACGACACCTCGGACCTCGACAACACCAACGGTTACTCGCGCGAGAAGTGCAACAACGGCTGGTGCGCGATCATGTACGCCCTCTACTTCGAGAAGGACCAGGCGACGATCGGCGGCCACCGGCACGACTGGGAGCACGTCGTGGTGTGGGTGCAGGACGGTCAGGCCAAGTACGTCGCCACGTCCGCGCACGGTGAGTTCGTGGTCCAGGCCGCCAGCGCGGTCCGCTGGGACGGCAACCACCCCAAGATCGTGTACCACAAGGACGGGGTGAGCACCCACACCTTCCGGATCGCCGGTTCGAACGACGAGCCGCCGGAGAACGCCTACGGCACCTGGCAGTACCCGGACCTGGTCGGCTGGAACGGCTACCCGGCCGGTCTGCGCGACAAGTTGAGCGCGTACGACTTCGGCAGCGCCAACTTCGGTCTCAAGGACGCCAACTTCGCCGCCCACCTCACCAAGGCCCTGCCGTCGGGCATCTCGTTCGACCCGAACGCCTGACGGAGCCGAGGCCCGGCTGCCGCGGCTAGGCGGCCGGGCAGCCGCACGACGCCCGGACGACCAGGTGGGACGGGAAGCGCCGGGTGCGGTCCGTCCCGCCGGACGTCACCGCGTCCAGGTCCGCGTCGAGCGCCATGTCCACCGCCGTACGGGCCATCGCCTGGCGGTCGGAGGCGACCGTCGTCAGCGGCGGGTCGGTCATCGCCGCCTCCTTGACGTCGTCGAAGCCCGCCACCGCCAGCTCGCCCGGTACGTCCACGCCCAGTTCACGGGCCGCCCGCAGCAGACCGATCGCCTGGTCGTCCGTCGAGCAGAACACGGCGGTCGGCCTGCCGGGGGCGGCGAGCAGACGAAGCGCGATCTCGTAGGTGCCGTACCGGCTGTAGGGGGCGCGGAAGAGGAGCCCCTCGGTGGAGCGGCCGGCGTCGGCCATCGCCTTGCGCCAGCCCTCGACATGGTCGGCGACGGGATCGCCGGCCCGGGGTGCCGACTCGGGTCCGCCGAGGCAGGCCACGGCGGTGTGACCGTGCTGGAGGAGATGCCGGGTGGCGAGCCGTGCACCCTCGATGTCATCGGTGACCACGGCGAACTTCCGTACGGACGCGGACCGTTCGTGCATCAGCACGACCCGGGTGTCCATGGTGTCGATCTCGGCGGCGGCCCGGTCGCCGAGTCCCAGACTGACCAGGATCAGCGCCGACACCCGCATCCCCAAAAAGGCGTGCAGGTAATGGATTTCGCGCTCCTCCTGGTAATCGGAGTTGCCGACGAGCACCATTTTTCCCCGGTCGGCGGCGGCGCGTTCCAACGCGTGGGTGATTTCCCCGAAAAATGGCTGACGGGCGTCGGGAACAATCAGTCCCAACAGGTCCGTACGACGGCTGGCCATGGCCTGAGCCACCCGGTCGGGCCGGTATCCGAGTTCCTTGACGGCTTCGAGAACGCGTCGGCGTTTCTCCGAAGAGACGGGCCTGGGGCCATTGTTGACGACGTAACTGACAACCGCGCTGGAAGTTCCCGCGAGTCTGGCGACGTCGTCCCGTGTCACCTTTGTCACCGGGTGAGTGTACGGGCGTCAAATACCCTGCCGGAAAGGAACGTTGGCTTTCGGCCAGGCCGGTGCGCCGGGTTCGCGGGCGGTCCCGGCCGGGCATCGTGAAGAGAAGGGGGACAGAGCGGGGCGGCAGCGGCGCCGGCCCGTCGGGTCGCGTACCGGCCAGGGGTCGTCCACGGGCACGGCGGAAGGCCGATCTTGGGCTTCTCCCCCGGCACCCCGACCCCTACCATTCACCTGCCCCGCGGCGGTCGCACACGCACCACCGGGAGAGCGTCTCCGGCCGTGCCGGACGCCGCGCGGGGCCGGAGCGGAGGGGGGAAGAGGCCATGGGGGCATCCCCGCGCACCCGTGTACGACAACTGGCGGTACGTCTCCCCGAGGTCGTCCCGGGCATCGTGCTCGGCGGCGCCGGCCTGCTGGTACTGGGAATCCTGGCCGGTCTGGCGGTGGACGTCTCGGCGCTGACCGGGTCCGGCGCCTATGTGTTCGGGGCGGCGCTGCTGCTCGCGGTCGGCCTGTACGGGAGCACGTACTCGATCGATCTCAAGGCGCTGCGTGCCGATCTGCGCGGTGTGGTCGCCGCGGTCACCCTGGGCGTGGTCCTGAAGGCCGGTCTGATCGCCGGCACGATGATGCTGGTGTTCGGGCGGCCGGAGTATCTGGTGCTGGGCATCGCCGTCGCCCAGATCGACCCGCTGTCGGTCGCCGCCCTGACCGGCAAGGGCCGGATGTCGCCGCGTGCCCAGTCCCTGCTGACGGCGTGGGCTTCGTTCGACGACCCGATGACGGTCCTGCTGACCATCTATCTGGCGGGGTACGCCTATACGGCCGCGGGGCACGAGGGCGCCCCCGGGATCAGCCGGGGCGCGGGCGGCGACTACGCGACCGGGCTCCTCTTCAACGCCGTACTCCTGGCCGTCGCGGTGCTGTTGTGGTGGGCCGGGCGGCGGGCGGTGTCGCGGCTGCCGGACGTGCCGGCGGTCCGGCGCACGAAGGCCGGCGGCGCCGTACTGCTCGTCGGGGCGATGCTGGTGCTCGCGGCGCTGAACCAGCTGATGCTCGGGGTGGCGCTGGCCGGGCTCGTACTGCGGGCCGGGGTGCTCGACAAGGCGGTCGGCCGGGCGGTCGGCGGCGCCTTCCTCGCCGCGTTCCTGACGCTCGGGCTGCTGCTCTCGCACGGGGTGGAGCTGTGGCCGGGGTTCGTGCTCGGCGTGGCGGCGTTCGCGGCGCAGGCGGTGGTGGCGCTCGGGGTGATGCCGTTGTTCGTACGGGGGTTGGAGCGCGGCGACCGGATCGCGCTGGGCCTCGGGCAGCAGAACGGCATCACGGCCGTGCTGATCGCCCTGACCCTGGAGCGCGACTTCCCGGGCACCGCCGCGATCGTCGGCCCGGCCGTGATCACCGTCAACCTGCTGCACGGCACCTCACAGGCGCTGCTGGCACGTCCGCCCCGGCGCTGGCGCCCGCGCGCCCGCCGGGAACTCTCCTCCGACGGTGAGCGTCACTCTCCGTACGACCAGCGGACGGAGACGGGGACGGAGACGACGGGGACGCAGACAGAGCCGGACGGCGAACAGTCGGTCGCATAGCCGGAGTTCGGGTCCGGAGTTCGGCTGCCGGAAATGTGGGACAGGCAGCGGCCGTGGGGAATGCAAGACGTATCAAGACGTACGAGACCAACCAGGCGTGTTGAAGTGCCGGTACCGGACGGGGGAGACGTTGATGAGGCAGGCGAGGAGATCAGGTGTGCGAGGGGTGCCGTGCGGTGGCACCCGGCCGCTGAACCGGAGCACCCGGAGTGCCCGGAGCATCGCTCCCCCTGGCCGCCGACGGCGCGTGGTGACCGGGGCGGCCCTCCTATTGCTGGCCGCCGGTGCCGTGCCTGCCTTCGCCGCATCCTCGGGGGACGCCAACTCGCCTGAGCGGGACGCCCAGTTGGTGTACTGCCTCGCGCCGGCCCACCGCACCGACCTGCTCACGGCGGCCGTCCGGCTGGGGCTGCTGAAGGACGGCGCGAAGGTCACGCCGGAGCAGTGGGCCAAGGACCACGACGACGAATTCGGGCGGGCCTGCGCCGCGCTGATGGCCGCCGAGTCGGACTCGCCGGGGACGGCCGCGCGGGCCGAGGAGGCGGACGGGGACGGCTGGTTCATGACCGCGCTCAAGCAGTTACCCCTGCTTCTGCTGGGTGCGCTGCTCGCCCTGGGCGGCCAGTCCTACGAGCGGGGCTCAGCCGAACGGCGGTCGCTGCGGCTGGAGTTGAGGACGACGGAGAACGCGTACCGGGATGCCGTACGGGAGTACCTCGACACGTACGGAGCGTCCTACGACCTGGCGGACCACTCGGCGGTGCGCTCCGCGCGGGAGGCGCTGACCGCCGCCCTCTCCCGGGTGCCCGGCCCCGCCGCCCGGCTCGCGGCGGCGGAGCGGATCGCCGACGGGCTGCCGCTGGCCGAGCCGTTGCCGAGGAGCGGCGGCGGCTATGTGCTCGACTCGGAGACCCGTGTCGGTATCGCGAACGAGGAACACGCGTCCGTGGTCAGCTGCCTGCGTTCCCTGCCCGAGCTGAACCGCGCCTTCCCGTACTGGAGTTGGCGCACCCGGCGGTCCGGCTCCGCGCAGTCCGGGACGACAGGGGGCGCCGAATGATCGGGCCGCTCGACGAGACGGAGAACGCGAACCCCTTCGGCGTGTATGTGCCGGAGAGCCGGGACCGGCTGCCCGCGACGCACGTGCGGCCGAAGGCCGACCATCCGCTGGTGCCCTGGAAGGACGAGAGCCATGTCCACCAGTGGGTGGACGTCGACCACGCCCGGGAGCAGCTGGACCTGTTCGAGGAGTGCCTCCAGGAGGAGCTGCCCGGACTGCTCGACCCGGAGGCGCGCCGAGGCCATCTGGTCGTGGTGACCGGGCCGGTGGGCATGGGCAAGACCACGCTCATCCACCGGTGCGTGCACTGGGCGCAGGAGTACATCGAGGGCCTGGTGCGTCCGGTGGTGGCGATGGCCGGGGGGTACGAGAACCTCGGGGACAAGGTCAGCTGGGACCGTCGGGGCGACTTCGCGCAGACCCCGGAGATCAACACGGCGATCCGCGACCGGATCGTCGAGACGCTGGAGCGGGAGTTCCCCGGGGTGTCGCTCGACCCGACGTTCACCGGTGACGACGTCCCCAAGGCGTTCAGCGCCATCAGCAAGCTGCTCGCCCAGCAGAACGGTCTGCTGTTCGCGATCGTCCCGCACATCGACTGGCGGGACGCCGGGGGCGAGGTGCGGACGAACTTCCTCAAGACGTGGCTGAGCCACGCGGAGAGCCGGATCGTACTGTTCGTCGAGATCAGTCACCAGAATCCGCGAACGGCGGGTGAGGTGATCGCGGGCCTGCCGCCGAACACGGCTCTCACCCATCTCTCGCTCGGATCGCTCGCCACGGAGGACACCGTGAAGTTCACCGAGACCGCTCGCGGCGGCCATCCCGACCCGGAGGACACCGTGTCGCCGCTGTCCGCGATCCCGAGCCAGGGTCAGGGTCAAGTCCAGGGCCAGAGCGCGGAGCCGGCCCCCGATCCGTGGAGCCTCGCCGACGTACGGCATCTGCGCCGGGAGTGTTTCCGGGTCGCCGAGCGGCAGAGACTCGCGGGCGGCCGGGTGCGGGTGACCGCCGCCGACCTCGCCGCCCCCACCCTCGACCCCGCGGACCTGGGCCGTACGCCGCCCGCCCCGGGCCGCGCGCCTCGCAGACCCGCCTAGGGCCTGTCCGGGGGACTCCCGACGCGCCCGTTCCACCCGTACACAGGAACCGAACAGATGTCCTCGCCAGACTCGCTGAATCCGCAGTACTCGCAGTACTCGCACTACTTGCCGTATCCGCAGCCCTCGCTGCACCCGCTGTACTCGCAGTACCCGTTGCACCCGCTCGCCGCTCCCAAGGCCGACACCGGACACACGAGGAGTGCCATCGTGACGCCGACCAGTGGACCCACCTGGCACCGCAACCCCTTCCCGCTGAGCCCTGTCGTGCGCCTGGGACCCATGTCCGACCTGGGGGACGCGCGGGTGCAGGCGGCCGACTCGGGCAACGCCCACATCGACACCCCGCTCATCGAGGACGTCGAGTCGCTCGTCGACGACTACTTCGCGCCGCCCGCCGCCGGTGGCCGACGCGGCCGGGCGATCGCCCTGGTCGGCGAGTTCGGCCTCGGCAAGAGCCATGCCCTGCGCCGGAGTTACCAGACGCTCAGGGCACAGCACCCCGAGACGGCGACCTGGATAGTGGACGAACCGGCGCAGGACATGGGGCGGCTCTACCGCGACCGGCTGCGCGGACCCGGCGACACCGAGCAGGGCAAGCGGGCCTTCGAGGAGCTGGTGCGCGACTACTACGCGTATGTGACGGCCGGCTGGGTCGGCGGCGAGGACGACGACCCGCGCCGCGGCACCCTGCGGGAGATCGCGACCGGGCTGCGCGACCGGGTGCTCGACCCGGACAAGGTGGTGTCGGCGCTGCGCTACGACCCCGAGGTGATCCACGCCGACCTGCGCGGCACCCTGGGCGAGGTCACCGAGCACCGCAGGTTCTCCAGCGCGCTCGCGCTGCTCCTGGAGCCGCCGTTCAACCGGATGGTGTGGAACTGGCTGAACGGCGCGGAGCCCGCCGAGCCGCTGCGCGAGCGCGGCATCACGGAGGCGATCGGTCCGTCGGCGGGGCGCCGGGACAACGCGGCCGGCATCGACCGGGTCTTCGACGCGCTGACCGTGCAGGGCTTTCTGCACGGCCGAGTCGGACGGCCGTACGTCCTGCTCCTCGACTCGCTGGAGAAGGTCCTGGACTGGCCGGACGAGAGCCGGCGCGCGTTCATCGACGCCTTCGAACGCCTCATCAACATCTATACGAGCCACGGCGGTCTGCTGGTGTTCTGCTCCTCGCCCGACGGGCTGCGGGCGCTGCGCCAGAGCGTGCACGAGCGAGTGGTGCAGCTGTGGCCGACCGGGCTCGACCAGGACCGTACAGGGGAGTTGGTGGCCCGGTATCTCGCCTCGGGTGACGAGGCGGACGAGGGCTCGGGGGACGAGGGCACGCGTGAGGTGGTGGACGAGGGCTCGGTCGAGGAGGTGGCCGACGGCGCGGGGGCGTCCGGGACCGGACCACCGCCGCCGCCGTCGCCGTCCACCGGACCCTTCGACGACGAAGCGCTGCGGCTGCTCCACGAGTTGACCGAGGGTGTGCCCCGCGAGGTGCTCAAGACGTGCCGGGAGGCCTGGCAGCTCAGCGAGGACCGCGACGGCGCGGTGAGCCGGGTGCCCGGTGCGACGGTCCTGCGGGCGGTCCGGGCGCTGCACGAACGCGTGTCGTACCAGCGGGTGTTGGGCGATGTGCACGACGCCCTCGATCTGGGCCAGTGGCGGATCGCCTCCCGTGATCCGGTGCCGGCCAGGCTCACGCGCTCGGCCGGTGGCCGGGAGGAGGTCCTGTACTGGCTGTCGCCGGCGCCGAACGCCTACATCGCGGTGCTCTACGCCCGCTCGCTCCTCCTCGCCGACGACGTCGAACGGATCGTCACCCAGGTGAACGGGTTGCGCGGCGCGGTGCGCCCGGGCCGGTTCGAGGCGCTGCTGGTGGTCAACGGCCTGGTGTCGCACGCGATGCAGGACCGGCTCGGCCGGTCGATCGGCTCCCGCCCTCTGGTGTACCGGCAGGGTCGGTTCCCGCGGAGCGTGCACGAGGCGCTGCTGCAACTGGAGCGGCGGCTCGTGGAGGAGGGCCGGGAGGAGGATCTCGCCGAGCTGGGCGAGCGGATGCGGCGGAATCTGGAGCAGCAGACGGCCCATCTCGACGAGATGCGGCGCAATCTGGCCGCGATGACGCTGGAGGCGGCGCGTCCGGCCGTACCGGCGGTGACGGGTGGGCGCGCGGCGCCCGAGCCGGAGCCGCCGGAGGAGCTGCCTGGCCCGGTGTGGCGGCGGTTCCGGGACGCGTTGGCGATGCTGGAGGCGGTGACGCGGCGGGCTGCGGCGGGCTCGGCGGAGTTGCGCGTTCTGGGGTGTGCGACGTTGGTGCGGGCGTTGACGGAGGAGTTTCGGGGGGCGGTCTCGGTGTGGGCCCGGGGGGCCACGCCGGGGATGCCGACCGAGGTTCAGTTGAGGGAGTTGCGGCGGATCTGTCGGGAGTACGAGAACGCGGTGGAGGTGTTGCCGGTGCATCTGCTTGGCGGCGCTGAGCATCCGAATCCGCTTACCCCGGCTCGTACGGTTGAGGTGCTTGCGGAGGAGGTTTGGGGGACTTTGAGTGCGCCGGTGGTGTCCTAGGGCGGGGATGGGTGCGTGTTCGTCTGCGGGCCCGGTGGGGGCTGGTCGCGCAGTTCCCCGCGCCCCTTTGGGGCGCGCTCAGCGGGGCGTTGGGACCTCGACCCCGCCTGCTGCCTGCGCCAGGCCCGTCAGTCTTCGTTCCGCGTTGGCTACCTGTCTCTGGTCCAGGGTTACGCCCACGAGGAAGGCTCGTGGGGTCAGCCAGTGGACGTAGAGTGCGCCCTCCTGGACGTCGAGGACGAGGCGGTCGATGGAGGCGCCGCCGCCGGGGGGTGGGGCGATCAGGTCTAGGGCGTCCTTGAGGCGGACCAGGTGGCCGCGCAGGCTGCGGGAGAGGTCGCGGTAGGCGGTGCGCCGGGTGCGTACGCTGACGTCCATGAAGCGGGGGCCGAGTTCCTGGCTGTCGAAGACGTCGCCGACGCAGACCAGCGTCCAGTCCCGGTAGTAGCCGGCGTACTGGAGGTCCGTGGTGTTCACGTGGGTGCGCCACAGGTCGCGCAGCCGCTGCTCGTACACGGTGTCGGGGGCGGCGGCCGTCCCGAAGTCGACCTGGGGGCCCGCGGGTGCCTCCCCGGTCTGGAGGTGGGCCTTCGCCTGGGCGTCACCGCCGAGCAACTCGTCGGGCAGGCCGTGCACTTCGGTCCGTATGCGGGCCGTGAGCCGGTTCATCGCCTCGTCCATCTCGGGCACGCCGCCGGGTACGTCCGTCACCGCGGCCAGGAACTCGTCGGGGCGGGCCCGGCCGCCCCACAGGCCGGCGCGCCCGCCCGCGAGGACCGTGCGCATCAGCTCGCCCGTCTTCAGCGGGCGCAGGACGGCGCCGAGATCCTGGGCGCACAGCAGGAGTCTGCTGCCGGGCAGCGACTCGTTGTGCGCGTCGTCGCCGTTCTCGGTGATCAGGCTGGAGAGCGGGGCGCGGTCGGCGCGCAGGACGGCGAAGTCGAGGATGCCGTTGCTGTAGTGGGCCAGGGAGCGGATCGCGGGCGTCCGTGCGACGGTCTCCTCGCACAGCGCGGTTATCAGGCCGTGACGCTTGGGAGTCCAGTGGGACTCCTTCAGCGTGGTGCTCGCGTGCGGTGCGGGGGCTGCCACGGGTGCTCGCCTTTCGCTATACGTCATACGCCATAAGTCGTCATGCTTCGTCGGCAATTGGAGTTGATTGCCGTTAAATGCAGTCAATTGCCGTTATACATCCGGGAGTTCCAGGTCGATGTCGTAGCCCGAGGGCGGGACCGGCCCGGTGGGGTCGGTGCCGGTGAGGTGTTCCAGGTGGGCGCGGACCCGTCGGCCGCCGAGGCGGTGGGCGATGCCCAGGTCGCCGAGGCGGGCCAGGGCGGTGCTCGCGAGGTCGGCGGCCTCCTCGGCGCGGCCCGCCGAGGCGAACGTGGCGGCCAGGGAGTTCTCCGCGACGGCGACCCAGGGGTGGGCGCGGCCCAGCTTGTGGGTGAGGAGGTTGAGGGCGCCCCGGCCGACCTCCTCGGCCAGCTGGATGTCGCCCGTGGCCCGCAGATAGACGCCGTGGCGCACCTCGCCGAGGCCGGTGTAGGGGTGTCCGGGGCCGAACCACCGGCCGAGGGTCTCGACGCACTGCCTGGCCTGGTGTTCGGCCTCGTCGGCCTTGCCGAGGGCGTGCAGGTCGGCGGCGTAGCTGAACCGGCAGCGCACGGTGTCGAAGCGGTCGGGGCCGAACCGGTCGACGTACAGGCCGAGGGCGCGCAGGTCGCGTTCGTGGGCGAGTTCGTAGCTGTAGAGGGGGTCCTTGAGGGCGGGGAAGCCGTCGGCGAGCCGGCGTTCGCTGATCGCGAGGCCGACCTCGGTACGGAGCCGGACGAGGTCCCAGGTGTCGCCGTGCCGGCGCAGCTTCTGGCGCAGCAGGTCGCGGGCCTCGCCGTCGCGTCCGGCGGCGCGGTAGAGGTAGGCGAGGAGTTCGGCGGCGTCCCAGGCGACGGGGTCGTCCTTGCCGCCGACGGCCTGCCGGTAGCGGAAGCGGTCCTGGATCGCGGTCAGGGCGGGGGCGATCCGGCCGGTGAGCGCCTCGGTGAGGGCGAGGTTGTGCTCGGCCTGGATGGTGGCCGGGTGCTGCGGGCCGAGCAGCAGGGTCAGGCCGTCCAGGACGGGCCGCAGTTGCAGCAGGGCGTCGTCGAAGCGGCCGAGGGCGCGCAGGGTGGCGGCGTAGGAGTCGGCGGAGAGCAGGGTGCGCGGGTGGGTGATGCCGAGGAGCCTGCGGTGGCCGCGCAGCGCGTCCTGGGCGATGCGGCGGGAGAGGTCGTAGTCGCCGCGCAGCCGGTGGGCGCGGGCGACGAAGTTGAGCAGGCGCAGGTATTCCGGGGACTGTTCGTCGGCGTCGGCGTCGTCGCCGTCGTCGCCGTCATCGCCGTCATCGGCTCGCCACTGCTCACGGGCGCGTCCGGCGATGTCGAGGAGGCGGTCGAGGTCGGCGGCCTCGGCGCGCTGGCCGAGGGCGTTGAGGTGGCGCAGCAGCGAGCGGCGCACCCGGGGCCGGGGGTCCTCCCACAGGCGCAGCGAGAACACCTCGCGGGCCCAGTCGGCGGGCAGGTCGGGGCCCTGCGGGGCGTGTTCGGACAGGACGCTGCGCAGGACGGACTCGATGTGCGCGCGTTCGTCGGGGTCCATGCCGGCGCGGATCAGGTCGCGCAGTCCGTGGTGCTGGACGAGGGGCTGCCGGGTGCGGTCGAAGTCGACGTCGAGCAGGCCGACTTGGGCCAGGGCCCACAGGGCGACGCTGACCATGTGCTCGTCGGGCAGCAGGATCTCGGTGCCGGCGGGGGCGGGCGTCGCCGAGTCGTCGTCGTGGGCCAGTTCGGACAGGATGCGGCGCGAACGCAGCAGGTCCAGGCCCATACCGCGTCCGGTGAGCAGGGAGGCGGCGCCCAGCAGCCAGCCCACGGCGTCGCGTTCGGGACTCTCGGCGCTCCAGGCGAGCGCGCCGGGCGTGGTCCGTACGACACGCCGGGCGACCTGCACCATCACCTCGACGGGGCTCACCGCGTCGCGGGTGCGCAGCAGGTCGGTCTTGCCGGCGCGGTACTCGGCGAGCAGGTCGCCGACGGCGGCGCGGACGGCGGCGTCCTGGTTCATGTGGTCGTCGCGGCGGTGCGCGGCGGTCCGTTCGGCCAGGCAGTGGGCGGCGATGTGCAGGGCCTGCGGGACGGAGTCGACGACGCTGCCGATCTGCCGGGCCTGCCGCTCGGTGATCTCCGGCACCTTCTCGGCGAGCAGCGCGCGGCTCTCCTCGGCGTCCATCGGGGCGATGGCGAGGGGGCGCAGATGCGGCGGCCGTGCGTCGGCGGCGGGGTCGTTGTCGGGCGGTGCGGTCCGGCTGGTGATGAGGACGTGCCCGCGCTCGTGCGGCACGGGCAGCAGGCCGTGCAGTTCGGCGGGGTCGGTGACACCGTCGTACACGATGAGCCAGCTGTCGGCCTCGTCGTCGGTGCGGGAGAGCCGGGACAGCAGCCGGGAGAGGCCGTCCTCGTCGGTGCCGACCCGGTCCTCGGGCGCGCCGAGGCGCCCGGCGAGCCGGCCGAGGCCGCGCTCGACCCGGGTGCGTTCCCAGGCGCGCACCCACCACACGACGTCGTACGAGGCTCCGTAGCGGTGGCACAGTTCGTGCGCGGTGTCGCTCTTGCCCCAGCCGCTGGGGCCGTGCAGCACCAGGCAGGCGCCGTCGCGGGCAGCGCCGCGCAGCTCCTCGTGGAGCGTGCCGAGCAGGGGGGCACGGTCCACGAAGGCGCTGCGCGGCCCCACGTTGGTGGTCTCCGGCAGCCGGGGGAACCCGGCCCCGCCGCCGCTGTTGTCGCCGGGTTCGGGCGCGCCGAGGCCGAGGCCGGTGTACAGCGCCCGCAGTGCCTCTTCCTCGGTGGTGTCGCGCAGGTCGATCCGCTCGTGGTGGGCGGCGGCGGTGTGCGGGAACGGCTCGTCGACGAGCAGGATGCGGACGTCGGTGTGGGAGAGAGCGCCGATCTGTTCGAGGAGCGTGTCGTCGGCGTCGTCGGGCGACAGGAAGAGCAACGCCGCACCGGGGTCCGGGCGTTCACCGGCGTACGTGTCGGCGCGCCGCAGTTCGGTACGTACGCCCTTGACGGCGAGCCGGTCGCGCAGCCACGCGGCCCACAGGGCGTGCCGGGCCGAGTGGACGACGGTGACGTCGGTGAGGCGGGCGGTGCGGCGGGCGCGCAGCCAGTCGGCGAGCTGCTCGTAGTAGGGCCGCAGTCCGCTGATCGTGCCGGCGTCCTCGGTGTCGACGGCGAGGCTGCGGCTGTCCTGGTAGAGCGGGTTGTACGGGATCTCGAGGAACGGGATGTCGGTCCCGCCGAGCGCGGCGGCGACCGGGGCGAACTTCCGGCGCACCCGCTGGCGTGCGTCGCGCAGCCGGTCGTGCACACCGACGTCGCTCTTGAGGCCGAGGGTGAGCAGCCGTACGGGACGGTCACCCCGGCGGGCCATCAGGTCCTCGGCGAGTGCGGCGGCCCCGTCGATGGACCAGGCGGTCATCGCGAAGCAGACGACGAGCGTGTCGGCGTACGCGGCGAAACGCGCCGGTTCCGTCGTCTCGGAGGTGTCCGGTACCGGAGCCTCGACGAGGACGTGGTCGTACGCGGCGGCGAGCGCGGGGTCGCCGGGGGCGGTCGCGGTGTGCACGTGGCCGGGTTCGGGGTCGGGCGGGGGCGCGCTCGCGGGTTCGTCGCGACGGCCGTCGACGAGGAGGACGCTGCGGTTGGTGCCGGCGAGGATGTCGGCGACGTTGCGCAGGGTCGTACTCAGGCCGAGGTTCTCGGAGGTGGCGAGGAAGACCGCGAACGGCCCCGGCCGGTCAGGGGTGTTGGCGTCTGGCATGACTTCTCCGCTCGGCGCGGCGGCGAACAAAGGGAGTAAAGAGAGTGAATGGAATAAAAGATGCAAAGGAGGCAAAGGGTGCACTCAGGGAGCGCCAGTATAGGACTCCGCACACCTGACTGACGGCGTCCGGACCGCTCCCGCGTGCCACGCGTGCCCCGCGTCTCATACGCTCTCGCTGTGCCCGGTGACGAAGGGGTTGCCCTCGGCGCAGCTGTCGTACACCCGGCGCAGCACCGCGCCGAGCACCGAGTCGGGCAGGGCCGCGATGTCCTCGGGCGGCAGGGCGGCGAGGTCGAGAACGACCGACTCGACCTCGGGTTCCGGGCTTTCGCCCGCTCCCGCTCCTGTACCCGCCCCGGTGGGGGCGGTGCCGTCGGCGACTGCCATGCAGGTCACTCCATGGGGTGTCGGAGGATCTCGGGACGGTCTTCCAGCGTAGCGCCGCCAACTGCCCTTACGGCAGGAGCCGGAGACTGTGAGCGTCACTCAACTACCCTCCAGTCGACCTTCGTTGGCTCATTCATGATGTTGACGCTGAATTTCCCCGCCCGAATACTGACCGGGATACCGACATACTGGTCGAACGCCGAACAGAGTGCGCCGGGGGAAGCGGATGAGCCGACCGCCACCGCACCGCGCCGAACCGCCCTGGCCGAGGGCCGCCGACGTGGCGGCGCGCCGGGCGGCGGGCTGGGTGCCGTCTCCGCTGCACTCCTTCGTCCTCAAGGTGCACAGCCGCTGCGACCTGGCCTGCGACTACTGCTACATGTACCGCTCGCACGACCAGAGTTGGCGCACCCAGCCGCGCACGATGACCCCGGCGACCCTGACCCGCACGGCCGAACGCATCGCCGAGCACCTGTCCGCGCACGGGACGACCGAGGCGGGCGTGGTCCTGCACGGCGGCGAACCCCTGCTGATCGGCGACGATGCCCTGACGCGGACGGTACGCACCCTACGAACGACGGTGGGCGACGAAGTACGCCTGCACGTGACCCTGCAGACCAACGGCCTCCGCCTCACCGAGCAACGCCTCGACCTGCTGGGCGAGTTGGGCGTACGGATCGGGATAAGCACGGACGGCACCCGGGCCGCCCACGACCGCCACCGCCGAAGCGCCGACGGCCGAGGCAGCCACGCCCGGGTCGAGACGGCCCTGCGCCGACTGTCGAGCGAGCGCCATCGCCCCTTGTTCGGCGCCCTGTTGTGCACGATCGACCTGCGCAACGACCCGATACGCACATACGAGGCCCTGCTCACGCACAATCCCCCGGCCATCGACTTCCTTCTCCCGCTGGGCAATTGGCGAACCCCACCGCCCGGCCTGGACCTGACCGGCCGACGCACTCCGTACGCGGACTGGCTGTGGGCGGTCTTCGAACGCTGGTACGGCGCACGGACCAAGGAGACGTCGGTCAGACTCCTGGACAACCTGCTCGCCCTGCTATTGGGCGCCGCTCCGCAGACGGAGGCACTGGGCCTGTCCCCGGTCCGCTACGCGGTGGTGGACACGGACGGCTCCTTAACCCAGGACGACACCCTGCGCACGGCATACGACGGTGCCGCCCACACCGGCATGGACATCCACCACCACTCCTTCGACACCCTGCTGCTCCACCCCGGCATCGCGGCCCGCCAGTGGGGCACCGCCGCCCTGTCCGCCACCTGCCGCACCTGCCCCCTCCACCAGGTGTGCGGCGGCGGCCACTACGCCACCCGCTACGCCCACGACACAGGCTTCGCCAACCCGAGCGTGTACTGCGCCGACCTGACCGAACTGATCGAACGGGTACGGGGGCGGGTGCAAGGGGACTTGAAGGCGGGGGCGCAGGGGGGCGCGCCCCAAAGGGGCGCGGGGAACTGCGCGACCAGCCACAACAAACCGGCACCCGCCAACGCACAGAACCCCCCGCCCCCAAAGGCGCCCCGATGAGCCCGACCCCGTACAGAATGCCAACCGCACTGTTCGACGCGATCGCCACAGGCGGCGGCGGAGCACCCGCCCTGCACCTACTGGCCCGCGCCGAGCACAGCAGACGCCTGGCCTGCGCCTACGCCGTGACCGTGGCGGCACGGGAGGCCGGAGGCACGGTAGCCGAGGCGGCCGAACACGCCTGGGCCCTGTTCACCGACGTCACGCGCACCGCCCCCGAGGCGACGACGGCAGCCCTGACCCACCCGTCGGCGGGCCCCGCCCTCTTCGGCCTGCTGGCCAACCTCCGCAACCCGGACGATCAACTCCCACCGCCCGTCCACTGGTTCACCGCTCTCGCGGTATCCGCGGCGGCCCGCGCGGGTCTGCCGACCCGGGCCGAGCTGCCGCTCACCGGCTCCTGGGTGGCCCTGCCGTCCCTGGGCCGGGCCCACTTCCCCGGAGCACGTCCCGACGACCGCGCCGAGGTACATGTCGACGAGACGGGCCACTGCCACATCACGACGCCGGACAACACCGTGACGGTGCCCGGACTCCCGTACAGCGACGCCCCGTTGGACAGCCCCCCGCACGGCCTGTCCAGCACAACTCCCGAACTCCCTTACAACAGAAGCCCGCTGGACAGCCCACCGCGCGATCCCTCCAACACACCGCCCGAGCCCCCGTACAACAAAGCCCTGTTGAGCAGCCCGCCGCACGACTCATCCAGCACAGCACCCGACCTCCCGCACGCCGAAGGCCCCTTGCCCAACTCCCCCGGCACCACCGCCCGTTGGCACGGCCCCCACCTCCTCGCCACCCTCGACGGCGGCGCCCCGCTCCTGCTCGACACCCTCGACCCGCCCTGCTTCCCGCACTCGGCGCCCCACCCGGAGGGTCTAGGCCCCGCCGAGGTGCGCCGCTGGGCCACGCAGGCCCAGGCCGCGGGCCGGCTCCTGCGCGCGGACCATCCCGAGGCGTACGCAGAACTGGCCGCCGGGCCACACCTGTTGGTGCCGCTGACCCGGCCCGGCCACGGCAACAGGAGCGGCAGCAGCGCGGAGACGTTCGGCTGTATGGCACTGTCCCCGCCGACCTCGGCGACGGGCCTCGCGGTGACGCTCACGCACGAGATGCAGCACAACAAACTGGCGGCGCTGCTCCACCTCTTCGACCTGTTCGAACCGGGCGGCCCCGAGCGCTTCTACGCCCCCTGGCGCCCCGACCCTCGCCCCTTGCCCGGCCTGCTCCACGGTGCGTACGCGCATCTGGGCGTCGCCCGCTTCTGGGAGCGCCGCCGGGAGACGGAACCCGACCCGGCGCTGCGCGCCACCGCGCACGCCCAGTTCGCCCGCTGGCGCCTGGCCGCCCACGAGGCGACCACCGTCACCCTGTCCTCCGGCCGACTCACACCCCTGGGCCACCGCTTCGCCCAGCACATGCTGACCACCCTGGACACCCTGTGCGGCCTGCCGGTCCCCGCCCCGGCCCTACGCCACGCCGAATCCGCGGCCCGAGCCCACCGCACCGCCTGGCAACACCGAAACGCGAACGCACCCCAACAACCACAGGCCCACCAACCACCGCTCCAACAGCCGTCGACCCGAACCCCGCCGACCCGAAAACTATCGGCGTAAGTCCAGCCCAGCCCCGACCGCAGCCCCGATCCCAGCCCCAGGCCCCCTGCCCCACCCCGCCCTGCCCTGCCCCGCCTCGCCTCGCCCCAGAGCCAGACCCAGACGCGCCCCAGACCCAGCCCACCCTCACCTCACCCCGCCTCGCCTCACCTTGCCCCAGAGCCAGACCCACCCGGCCCCGCCCCCGAGCCAGACCTGCCCCGCCTCGACCCCGTCGTCGGCCACGGGGCGACCGATGTGGTGTGCCGTACCGACGTGTTCGACGTCCGGCGCGTGCCGGGGCTGCCGGGGCCCGTACCTGTACGGCGCCCCCGTGCCCGACGAGCGGCTGCGCCGGGTCCCGCCGACGGAGGCAGGAGCACGGACCCCGGACGAGGTGATGCTCGCCCGCGAACCCGGCGACCCGACCGGCACCCTGCGTTTCGCCCCGGAGGACGAGGACATGGCCACCCCGCCCACGTTCGACCCGTCGTCACCCGTTCCCTCCCGCGAACATGTAACCCCCCGGAAACCTTGACGATCTCTGTGCCGGGTGCCACGATTCCGGCGCCGCGATGTTTACGTAAACATCGCCCCAAGTCCCAGGACGGCGAGCCGAATCCCCCGTCCCCCGGTCCTCTGTCCGGCATGCGAAAGGGCAAGTTGATGCGCAACATCCTCGGCGGCACCCGCCCCTCTCCCCGGCTCCGCGCCGCCCTCGTGGCGCTCGCGCTCGCCGCGACCAGCGGTACGGCGGTAGCCGCGAGCCCCGCTTCCGCCTCGTCCCCCGCTTCCGCCACCACTGCCACCTCCGCCACCACCACTGCCGCCTCCGGCACGCCGGGCAGAGACACGACCCAGTTCAAGGGCGTCAACTGGGCCGACCCGCGCGACAACTTCGCCGACGACCTGCTCCAGCTGTCGGGTCTGTCGACCTCCGACACCTACGCCCAGACGTACTCCAAGGCGAGCCGGATCATCGCGGCGTTCCGCGCGAACCTGGGTGCCAACACGGTGCGGCTGCCGATCAACCCGTACACGGTCAACGGCGCCTACTGGAAGTCGTACCGAGGGGTCATCGACGCGGCGTCGGACCAGGGTTTCAAGGTGATCGTCTCCTACTGGGAGGGCACCGGCGCCCAGAAGGACGGCTTCATCGACGACACGGCCACCTACTGGCCCATGTGGGACAGGGTCGTCAAGGCCTACAAGAACGACAAGCGCGTCTACTTCGAGCCGATGAACGAGCCGCACGGCTACACCGACACCGAGTGGGCCGACATCGCGGCGAAGTGGCTCGCGACGTACAAGTCGGTTCCGCGCAACCAGGTGTTCGTCAGCGGCGCCGGCTACAACGACCACGTCACGTCCGTCTGCGCCGACCCGCGTCTGAAGGGCACCTACCTCTCGCTGCACCACTACGGCTTCTGGAAGGAGTACGCGACCTACGACCAGTGGGTGGCCGACCTGAAGGTACGCATCGGCGACTGCGCGAACCGTACGGTCGCGGACGAGTTCGGGGCCTTCATGACCACGGGGTTCGACTACAACAAGAAGACCCCCGACAACAACTTCATCAACTACATGCAGGCCGTCACCGACACCTTCCGCGAGCTGAAGATGGGCTCCGTCTACTGGCCCGGCCTGCGCACCGACGACATGTACTCGATCCAGACCCTGACGGGCACCACCGCCCGCCCCTGGCTGGCCACCACCAACCAGTCGGGCGCCGACCGTCTGGCCTGGGGCTGGGGCCGCGGCAAGCCGGTCAAGGACTGAATACCTCGCTGTACCTCGCTGTACCTCGCAATACCTCGTTGATCGGCACCGGCCGGGACCATAGGTTCGGGAAAATGACGAACCCGATGAACCCGACGAACCTCCGGATCGGTGTGATGTACGACCGCGACTGGGCCCCGGAAGGGCTGCCCGAGTTCGCGCGACGGGCCGAGGCCCTAGGCGTCGACGACCTGTGGGTGGTCGAGGACCTCGGCTGGAACGGCGGTGTGTCGGCGGCGGCCGTGGCGCTCGGCGCGACGGAGCGGCTGCGGGTGGGCATCGGGATCACCCCGGCTCCGCTGCGCAGCCCGGCACTCCTCGCCATGGAACTGGCCACGCTGGCCCGGGTGTTCCCGGGCCGGCTCGTCGCCGGGATCGGCCACGGGGTGCGGGAGTGGATGACGTCGGTCGGCGTCGCACCCCGTTCACCGCTGGCCCTGCTGGAGGAGACGATCACCTCCGTACGGGCCCTGCTGCGCGGGGAGCGGGTCGAGCTGGAGGGGCGCGAAGTACGCCTGGACGGCGTCCAGTTGGTGCACCCGCCCGCCGAACCCCCGCCTCTGGTGGCCGGAGTTGTGCGCCCCCGTTCGCTGGAGCTGTCCGGCCGGGTCGCGGACGGCACGCTGATCGCCGAGGGCCACGGCCCGCGCGACCTGGAGAACATCCGGACGCTGACCGCGAAGGGCGGCGCGGGTCCCGAACACACCCTGACGGTACTGGCGTTCTGCTACGTCGGCGACGACCCCGACGACGTGGCACGCACCCTGCACCCGCACACCGAGGGTCACGGCGACTGGCTGGGCCGCCCGCAGGAGCAGGTGTTCACCGTGTCCGGCAACGCCTCGGAGGCCGCCGAGGACATCGGCACGCTGTCGACGGCCGGCGCGGACACGGTCGTACTGCGGATCGTCGGCGCGGAACCGCTGAGCCAACTGGAGTCCGTGCTGCGGGCGTTGGGCCGCTGAGCAATCCACATGGCGGACGGATCAGTGGGCGGCGAACTGGACGCGGGTGGGCTGCACGACATCGGGCCGTACGGCGATCCCGTCGAGCGTCAGCTGCTCCCCGTAGATATCGCTGATCCTGATCGCGCCACCGCAGCCGCTGCCCTGCTCGGAGAGGAAGTAGTTGTACTCGGTGCGGGCCAGCCGGACCCAACTGCCGCTGCTGGTACGGACTTCGAGGCGCGACAGCGGATTGCGGTGGCCGATGACCTGGATACCGCACCAGTACTGGCTGGACCCGGTCTTGTAGCGGACGGAGAGGGTGTCGGCGTTCGCGGGGCTCAGCAGGCTCCAGGTGATCGGGATCCGGCCGGCCACGGGGTCGGCGATCTTGGCGAAGGCCTGGGCGCTGAGGTCGACTTGGCCGGGTGCGCAGTCCCCCGGGCACTCGTTGGTGATCCGGACCGTGACGGACGCGCCGCTCGCCGCGCGGACGAGGATGTACGCCCCGCACGCCATGGACGTCTCGTAGTCGGTGGTGTTCATCGCGGCGGTCATGACGTCGTCGCTCGGCCCGTACGAGCAGGCGTGGCCGTCGCCGTTCCCGGCGCCGTAGAAGGTGGCGACGCCCTGGTAGTCGACGCCGGGTTTGATCCGCCCCGCCAAGGGCGCCTCACCGGAGGCCGGCCGGGGCGCGGCGGCGGTACGGGGGGCGGCGGCCGACGGCTTCGGAGCCGCGGCGCGGGCCGAAGTGGCCGCCGGGGTGGACGGGGTGGCCTTCGGGGTCGCGGACCGGGTGACGGAGGGCGTCGGCGACGGCGTGGGCTCCGCCGGCACGCTGGGCGGCACGATCACCCCGGCACCGGCGGCGGACGTGGCGGCCCCGTAGCCGTCGTCGGCGTCACTCCCGGGCCGCAGAGCCATGACCAGGGATATGACGAGCGCGACAGCCGCCACGGAGGCACAGACGAGAACGCCCCGCCGCTGACGGAGGGGAGGGCGCGGAGAACGACGCGAAGAACGGGACGCCACGGCGGAGGTCCTTACCTGGTCCGGAGAACATGTACTCGATTGCTCGATGCGAGGCTCCAGTTGAGGCAGCTTCCGGCCCATAGTCTCCACGGCGCCCCAAAAGGTTGCCGGGGTTTCGCCGATCCCGACTCCGCTCAGTTGTCCGGGCAGACGGGGTCTGTCGACTTGTCGGGGAGGTAGGCGGCGATTTCCTCGGGGGTGAGGTCGCGGTTGACCGTGCGGCAGATCCGCTGGATCGCTTCGGTGGGGTCGAGGGTGGTCTTCGCGACATCCCACAGCCGCACTGTCCCGTCCTCGCTGGCGGTGGCGAGAGTGCGGCCGTCAGGACTGAACGCCAGCGAGTACACCCCGTACGGGTAGTTCGCCCCGACGAAGCTGGTGCGGGCCTTGCCCGTGACCGGGTCCCACAGTTGGACGGTGCCGTCCCAGCCGCCGCCGGTGGCAAGGATGTCGCCGTCGGGGCTGAAGGCCAGGGCGCTCACCTCTCCGGTGTGCTTCGTCAGAACGCTGCGCATTTCACCGGTGGTCGCATCCCACACGCGTGCTGTTCCATCGTCACTGACGGTGGCGAGGGTGCGGCCGTCAGGACGGAACGCCAGTGCGTTCACCCAGCCGTCGTGACCAGTGAGTGAGATGCGGACCTTGCGGGTGACCAGGTCCCAGATCAGTACTGTGGAATCGTGACCCCCCGTTGCGAGGGTGCGGCCGTCGGGACTGAACGCCACCATTCTCACCACGTCGTCGTGTTCTTTGAGCTGCGCGCGGGGTTTACCGGTGGCGGGATCCCACAGGCGGACGGTCTTGTCGGCACCCCCCGTGGCGAGAGTGCGGCCGTCGCGACTGAAAGCCACCGATGTCACCCGCTGGGTGTGCCCAGCGAGCTTCGCGCGAGGTTTACCGGTGGCCGCGTCCCACAGGCGGACGGTCTTGTCAGTGCCCCCCGTGGCGAGGATGCGGCCGTCGGGACTGAAGGCCACCGTATTCACCACATCGTCATGTTTTATGGGCTTCGTGCGGGGTTTGCCGGTGGCCGGGTCCCACAACCGAACGGTTTTGTCAGCGCTGGCGCTGGCGAGGATGCTGCCGTCGCGGCTGAAAGCCACCGATGTCACCGCACTGGTGTGTCCAGCGAGGTTGTTGCCAGTGGTCGCGTCCCAGATGCGCACCGACTTGTCGCGGCCGGCGGTGGCGATGGTATGGCTGTCCCGACTGAAAGTCAGCCCAAGAATCGCGTTGGCGTGACCGGCGAGGCTGGTTCTGGGCGCACCGGTGGCTGTGTCCCACACGTCTACGAAGCGGTCGTTGGTGGTGGCCAAGGTCTTGCTGTCCCCGCTGAAGGCCAGCAAGAGCGCTGTTCCATACAGGATGGCATGACTCTCGCCGGTGACCGGGTCCCTCAAGTGAGCGTCGTAGCCGTCGGCGGTGGCGAGAGTGTGCCCGTTGGGGCTGAAGGCCACCGATGTCACCGGCTGGGTGTGTTCTTTGAGTGTGACGCGGGTCTTTCGGGTGGCCAGGTCCCACAGGATGACGGTTTTATCGTCGCTACCAGTGGCGAGGGTGTTGTGGCGGGGGTTGAAGGCCACCGATGTCACCGGCTCGGTGTGTTCTTCGAGTGTGGTGATTGTTCTGCGGGTGTCCAGGTCCCACAAGCGGACGGTTTTGTCGTCGCTCCCCGTGGCAAGGGTGGCGCCGTCGGGGCTGAAGGCCACCGCGTTCACCGTGTCGGTGTGTCCTCTGAGTGTGGTGATTGTCTTGCGGGTGTCCAGGTCCCACAAGCGGACGGTTTTGTCGTCGCCCGCCGTGGCAAGGGTGGCGCCGTCGGGGCTGAAGGCCACCGCGTTCACCTCGTCGGTGTGTCCTTTGAGGCTGGTGCGGAACTTGTCGGTGGTCGCGTCCCACAGACGTACTGTTCGGTCGGCGCCGGCGCTGGCGAGGATCTGGCGGTCGGGGCTGAACGCCACCGCACGCACCTCGTCGGTGTGCCCGAAGAGGCGGCGATGCGCCGGCAGGGCGGCGGCACTTCGCAGGCTGCCAAGGGCCTCGGACGTGTGGCTGCCGCGGTACGCCTTGACGGCCAGCAGCGCGGCGAGTTCGGGATCCGTACCGATGAGTTCGTCGGACTGGACCGCGAGCTGCCGCGACTCCGCCGCCTGCCGGGCCGCAGTCACCGTCCGCCACTGCCAGATCGCACCCGCCCCGGCAAGCAGCGCAAGAACCAACAACCCCCCAAGCACCGCGTTGAGCCGCCGACTCCGGCGGATGACCGCCCGTTGCCGCTGTCTGCTCGCCGTCAGGAATGTCGCGATGTCCGCCGGAAGCCGGTGTTTCCGTGACCAGTCGACGCCCTCCGCGAGTGCCGATCCGCCGAGCAGGTCCCCCGGGTCCTTCTCCGTCACCCACCGTTCGTGTCGTTGGCGGGTGCGGTCGAGCCACTCGTGGAAGCGGTGGTCCTGGTCGACCCACTCCCGCAGTGCCCCCCAGTCCCGGATGAGCGCCTCGTGGATCAGCTCGGCCACCGGTTCCCCGGGAGGGGCGCCGGGGCGTTGCGGGGTCCGGAGGGTCTGCGTGGTGATGATGCGCCGTCGGGTGAGCGCGGCGATGACCGCGTCGACGGCCTCCGGCTGACCGGCCGCCGTGTCGGTCGGGTCGGCCGCCAGGTCGCGCAGTTCGTGGAGGGGGACCTGTGTGCGTACAGCCGTGACGTTGTGGCTGGGGTCGGCGGGGTGCACCAGCGAGGTCAGTGCCCGCCGGGCGATGGTCCGTTGCTCGGCGGACAGTTCGTCGAGGGCGCTCTCGCACCAGGTGGTCACGCTCCCGCTGACCCCTCCGATGCGCCGGTACGCCTCATGGGTGAGGTATCCGTCCTGCCGGCCGTCCCACAACTGGCTGAGCGTCATCTCCAGGAGGGGCAGTACGGTGACCGGTGCCTCGCGGGTGATGGCCGCCTTCGGAGTGATGTCCAGGACGTCGCCGATGATCCGCTCGGGCAGCCCCGGCTGGAAGCGGAGGCGTACGTCCTCGGCGGGCCGGACGATGATGTCGTGCAGGTCCTGCTGGCTCAGCGTGCCCGGGACGTTGAGGAGTCCCGGCATCGCCGCTTCCAGCAACTTGGGTGCCAGAGAGGCCAGTTGGGGATAGAAGTCGTCCCGCATGATCAGGATGACGGTGACCTTGGTGTAGGCGTCGGCGGCCGACGTGACCTCGTCGAGGACCGCCAGGACGTCCCGCAGCCGGCCGTTGGAGGACTGCACCAGGAGTTCTTCGAACTGGTCGATGACCAGCAGGACGCGCTGGTGACCGAGATCGTCCGCCAGCCTCTGGTTGACCGCCGCGACGATCCCGTCGCTGCTCGCCCCCGGCAGCCCCGCCCGTTCGATCTCGGCGAGCATGTCCCGCCTCGGCCGGGTGAGAACGGGCAACCACCGGTCGCTGCGGGGCAGTTCCCCTGCCGCCAGTGCCCGCAGCACCCCTGCCTGGATCAGCGACGACTTGCCGGACCCCGACGGCCCGAGCAGCAGGGTCAGCCGCCGCTGCTGGGCCAGGTTCGCCAGCACCTGCCGTACCGCCTCCTGACGGCCTTCGAACCAGCGGGCGTGCTCGGCCGTGAACGGCTCCAGTCCCCGGTAGGGGCACACTCCACTCTCGGTCAGCTCCGGCAGGATCTCCCGCAGCACCTGGGTCGGAGTGACGTACGCGATGCCCTGCCCCCGCTCGTACGCGTCTGGGGCTGCGATCTCGGTGAGCATGCCGACGACAAGGCCGGTCTCCTCGTCCAGGACCGGCCCGCCGCTGAAGCCGGTGGTGAGGTCGTTGGCGCCGGTCAGCTGCAGATGCGCGCACCTGCTCTCCGAGGCCGGCAGCAGATCTCCGATCTCCCCGTAGCCGTAGTGCCCTTCCGGCGGAGCCTGGGCCGGGAATCCGTACGAGCACACGTGGTGGCCCCGACAGCCTTTCGCGGAGGCCAGTGGCAGCGACCGCATCCCCGCCGGCGTACCGGTCAGCCGGATGAACGCCACGTCCTCGCCCTCGCCCTCGGCGGCACGCCACAACTCGCCCGGGACCTGCCCCGCCACCCGGTCCGCGTTCGCCACATGGGGGAAGGAGAGCAGGACGTCCTTTCCGGGCCCGCCCCCGGCCGCTTCGACGACGTGCGCGCAGGTGGCCACGACGCCCTCGGCCACCAGGAATCCCACACCGGCCACCGACCCGTCCGGGCCGAGGACCCGGGCCACGGCGGCGAGCAGCTCCGGTGCCGGTGCGACGCCGTCGGCAGGTTCCCCGGCCGCGCCGGTCGTCGGGATCAGCCCGTGCTCTCGTCCGTGTGAGGGTGCCCCCTGCTCTCGTCCGGGTGCGGACGAACCGAGCGGTCGTTCTTCCATGACACCGTCACCTTCAAGTGGCAGCTCGCCTGGCTCTTGGTGATCACGGCTCCGGCCTCGACCGCGAGATCGACCCCGAACTCGATGGCGATCTCGTCCGGTTGAGCCTTGCGGAGCTGGTCGAGCGCGGCCCGCGCCGCCTCCGTGACCGGCGCCAGCGCTCCTTGCAGGGTCACCGGTATCTCCTGGACGGCGTCACCGATGCGGCCGGCCTTCACCGGCCCGTCCGACGGGGCCGTCCGTTCGACCAGGACGCAGCCTCCGCCGTCCAGCGGAATCCGGGTAAGAGGTGTCAAGACGCCTCCTCGTCACCAGTACTTGACCGACGTCACCAGTACATGACCGACGCGTTCCCCGACCCGTACGTGGAGTACATCCGGACGCGCAGGACGTACCGGCGCCCCTTGAAGAGCTTGACCTCGACGCGGCCGTTGCGGTCCTCGCCGCTGTCGTCCTCGCTGGTGACGTAGCGCAGGTTGTCACCGTCGACCTGCTCGAAGAGGACCATCAGCGCGTCGGCGTCCCCGAAGGTGCCGAACCGGTACTTCTGGCTCTTCTCCGGGACGATCCCGTAGTCGGCCTGTTCGCCGGAACCGAGGTCGAGGACCGCCGACTGGAACGGCTTCAACTCGTCCAGGTGAGGAGTCAGCGGCGGGTACCACAGGCGCACGTGCTCCTTGTCCGTCTCGGACAGTTCACGCGGGGAGGCGATGCCGTTCCGCAGTGCCTCCGGCTTCTTGATCAGACCCGGTCCGAACCCGTAGTGCATGATCGACTTCGGGTCGTGCCGCGAACCGGTCACCTGGTTCGTGGAGAGTTTGCGGATGATGTTGTGATGGGTCTTGTCCGGGGTCCAGAAGTTGGGCGGGCCACCCATGAAGTCGAACAGCTTCGGCTCGTCCCACTCGATGCCCGCGAACGGGTTCTGGTGTTCGTGGCAGAAACCCATCGCGTGCCCGATCTCGTGCCGGACCGTGGCCTTTCCGTGGGGTGACGTCGGGTCCCAGCCGAAGTTCATCGTGGCTTCGGCGGCACCGATACCGAGGCAGTCCGTGCCTACGTACGACCAGGATCCGTCATCGGCGAAGGTGATCCGGATCTCCGATTCCGCGGGGTCGTCCTCGGGGCGGAACCGCAGTCCGATCCCGACGTCCTCCCATTCCTGGAAGCCGTCGTGGACCTCGGTCAGCCACGCCTTCGCCACGCCGTCGTCGGCGCCGTCGAGGAAGCAGTACCGCAGCTGCGTACCGTTCACCCACTTCGACTGGTTGAGCAGTATCGCTCTGGTCCGGGGAAGGCTGAGATCCGGGGGCAGCGTGCGCATTGCCTGCGGAGGCTGGGCGCAGTACAGCAGAGCGTCCTGGTCCTGCTGCGCGTCCTTGTCGTGGTGGGCAACCTTGTCCTGCTGAGCGTCCTTGTCCTGGTGAGCGACCATGGCGATGCTCCTGACTTCTTCCTGCTGGTAGCACGCTCGCACTCGCCGCGGGGAGGGCTCACACCGCCACGGTCACCCCGTCGCTCTCGAACGCGAAATTGATTGACCATTGAAAGGCCATTCGTGAACTGGCACACGTTCTCTTGAGATTCGACGGGGCTGTTGAGTCGGCGAGTCCCGGTCGAATCCGATTCCCCTGCATTCCATGCTGCTCCAGCTTTCGCTGTCATGCATCCGGGCGGGGCGGACCCGATGCCCGCCCCGCGCACCGCTGAGTCACTCCTCAGACGGTGAAGGGCCGCTGCCGCAGGAAGACGTCGTCGGCGCGGCCGGTGACGAACAGGCCCGGGCTCTGATTGGGCGGCATCCTGCGGAGGATCTCGCGGTGGAACGACTTGTGTCCGCCGGTGAACTTCCCCTCGCTCCACACTTCCTTGAGCGTGCCGGTGAACAGCCCGTTCTCCCAGCCGTCGGCGGCCAGTTGGTTGTCCGCGCAGGCGGAGATGAGCAGGACGCTGGCCGGCAGGTCGAGGGTGTCCTTCGGCTGCAGGTTGCGCTGGATCGTGTCGTAGAGCGTCCTGTCCCGGTCGTACACGGCATGCTGCTCGTCCGGCGGCATGATCCGGGAAGTGACCTCGATGCGGTCCGGGTCGCGGGTCTGGTACTGCTCCTCCATCGCGTCCGGAGTCAGAATTCTCCGCACCGCCCTGACGGCCGATTCGCTGTGGCAGCAGTCGAAGTAGGCGGAGATGCGCACCCCTTCGGCGAACGCCTCGAACTCCTTGTACAGCTCGTCGTCGATGAACTCGCGGTCGTGGAGGACCAGGGTCTCGTCGAGACGGTCGGGTTCGTCCTCGGGCCCGTTCCTGTCGGGCACCTGGCCGCCGTGACCGGAGTAGGTGAGGAGCAGGATGTCGCCGGGCGTCAGGACCCTGGCCGCCCTGCGGAGTTCGGCGGTCACGTTGTCGACCGTCGCCTCTGCCGTGAGTAGCGTCCTTCGGTCGTCGAAGCCGACGTTCCTGGCGATCTCCTCCATGTCGCGGGCGTCGTTCTCGCACGCGTTGAGTTTTCCGTTCCACCCACCGTATGCGGCGGGGTCGACCTGATTGAGGCCGATGTGGAGTGATATTCCGCTGGCCATGGGATGGCCTCCTTCCCTGCGGACGGGAAGCGTCCGGAGCGGATCCCCCGAGCCTGGGTTAATCACCCATTCCATCTACCAGTATGGAATATCACCCCATATCACGCCTCCCTCAGACGCGCTTTCCCGGCGTGAGTGTGTGCAGAGGGCGCACGGTGAGGATCTGTTCTGCCTGTCCGACCGGGCCGTTGACGTCGTGCAGGACGCTGCTGGTGAGGCCCTGGCCGGTCGGGCCGAACGTGACCGTGGTGTCCAGGCCCGTCCAGCGACCTTCGGGTTGGCGGTGGAGGTGGATGGTCAGGTCGACGTTGGGGAACATCCAGGCGGTGGGCGACTGTCGTACGGCGATGCCGTTGGCGGTGTCGACGAGGGAGACGTAGGACGCGAGCGGGCTGCTGGGCTCGCCGGCGACCAGGTCGAGGCTGGTGGAGACCCAGGCGGTCGTCCGGCCCGGCCGGGGCGGTGCGAGGGTACGGAAGTCCAGCGACGCGATGTACCCGCCGGGCCACAGCTCCGTCATCGGCCACGGGGTGAGCGCCTCGGGAGGGGTGAGCCGGTCGTCGGGGCCGCCGGCGACGGCGGAGGTGTCGAGGACGGCGAGGAGCCAGGCGCGGGCCCGGACCACCGGGCGGCCGGTTATGAGCACCACGGCTTCGATCAGCTCGATGGTGCGGCCGGGCCGGACGGTCTCCACCCGGATCTCGCACTCGTCGAGGGCGAGACGGCCCAGGATGTCGTAGCTGATCCGGGCCAGAACCAGGCCGTCGCCCGGCCGGGCCGCCAGATGCCGGTCGATGGCGTGCACGACGAGGCCGCCGAGCGGGCTGAAGTGCTGCTCGTCCGGGTCCCAGGCCCCGCCCGCGTGGACCGTCGGCTTGTAGCGGTGCTCGTCGATGCGCTCGTAGTAGCTGCCGGGGGCGGGGGTACCGGTGTTCAACGGACGTTTCTCCTCGGGCTGTTCGCGAGCCTGGTCATCGGTGGGCTCGCGGGGGTCTGGAATTTCCTCCATCGTCCTGGACATGATCGGGCCCGGCCGCGGGGAGAGTCGCGGCCGGGCCCGGGATCGGGGGTGGGTGGGTTCAGTACAGGCCGGTGTAGCCGCTCCAGCCGGTGGCGATCCGGGCCTTCGTACCGAAGGTCGAGGCCGCCGTGCCGTTCCAGCGCCACAGGGCGCCCGCGCTGTCCCGGCCGAGGAGGTCGGGACGGCCGTCGCCGGTCAGGTCGCCGGGTACGGCCAGGGCGTTGACGCTGATCCCGCCCGCGATCCGGACCCGGCCGCCGAAGGCACCCTTGCCGTTGCCGAACCAGCGCCACAGCACGCCCGCGCGGTCCAGGCCGACCATGTCGCCGATGCCGTCGCCGTTCAGGTCACCGGCGCCGACCAGCCGGGTGTAGCCGCCCTGGCCCCCGACCAGTTTCACGCGCGCGGCCAGACCGCCCTTGCCGTCGGCGGCGTACCGCCACAGCACACCGGCCTTGTCACGGGCGATCAGGTCGGCGCGGCCGTCACCGGTCAGATCGCCGGGAGAGGTCAGCGCGTCGTACCCGCCGAACCCGGTGCCGAGCACACGGTGCGGCGGGGTCTTCGGTGTGAACGCCTTGCCGCAGGTGCCGTCGTACCGGGTCAGCCGGCCGGCGGAGTCCCGGACGAGGAGGTCGTTGCACGCGTCGCCGCTCAGATCACCGAACGGCACGAAGGCCGACGAGGTGGGCCAGCCGCCCGCGAGGGCCTTGTGCGCACTGTCGATCGTGCCGCGCCCGGTGCCGGGCTGGATCGCCAGCCGGCCCGCGCTGTCGAAGGTGACCAGGTCGCCGATGCCGTCCCGGCCGAAGTCGTGGCGCTCCGGGGAGCGGACCGACAGCGGCTTGTCGTAGATC
>NZ_JBSFMT010000100.1:0-31434 GCF_053599695.1 Streptomyces sp. NPDC000878
GGCTGAGATACCCAGCCCGTCCGGCGTTTGAGGACGAGGCCGTTCAGGCCGACAGCGGGGGTCTGGGGGCGGCAGCCCCCAGGGGATGGGACGGGTAGGGGCGGCGGGGGCGAAAAAAGTCCCGGAGCACACCACAACACACACAGACCAGAACTGGAGCCGTATCTCATGCACCTCGACCACTCCCACGCCCACGCCGGCGCAGCCGTGAGCGCCGACGCGCACCGCCCCGACGGCACCCGCCGAGCCCTCCGCATCGGCCTAGGCGGCCCCGTAGGCTCCGGCAAGACCGCCACCGTCGCAGCCCTCTGCCGCACCCTCCGCGAAGAACTGTCCCTCGCCGTCGTCACGAACGACATCTACACCCGCGAGGACGCCGAGTTCCTGCTGCGCGAGGCCGTACTGCCCCCCGAGCGGATCACCGCGGTCGAAACAGGCGCCTGCCCGCACACCGCCATCCGCGACGACATCTCCGCCAACCTCGAAGCCGTCGAGGACCTGGAGGACGAGGTCGGGCCCCTCGACATCGTCCTCGTCGAGTCCGGCGGCGACAACCTCACCGCGACCTTCTCGAAGGGCCTCGTCGACGCGCAGATCTTCGTCATCGACGTCGCCGGCGGGGACGACATCCCGCGCAAGGGCGGCCCCGGCGTCACCACCGCCGACCTGCTCGTCGTCAACAAGACCGACCTCGCGCCGTACGTCGGCTCCGACCTCGGCCGGATGGCCGCCGACGCGAAGGCGGCCCGCGGGGACATGCCCGTCGTGTTCCAGTCGCTGCGCGGCGAGGCCGGCGTCGCGGACGTAGCCCTCTGGGTGCGGGCGCAGCTCACGGCGTGGACGGCATGACCACCGGCGTACGGGCCACCGCACGGATCGTCGCCCGGGACGACAGCCGGGGCGGCACCGCCCTGCCGGTGCTCGACGGGGACGGGCCGCTCGCCCTGCGTCGTATCCGCGCGCACGGCGACGAGGCCCGCGTCATGCTGGTCGGCGCCATGAGCGGCCCCCTCGGCGGCGACCACTTCACCGTCGAGGCGGAGGTCGGGGAGGGCGCCCGACTGCACCTCGCGTCCGCCGCGGCCACCATCGCACTGCCCGGCCAGGCGAAGGGCGAGGCCCGCTACGACGTACGCCTCAAGGTCGCCGACGGAGGCGAACTGCACTGGCTGCCCGAGCAGTTGATCTGCGCCCAGGGCAGCGAACTGTACGTCGGCACGCGCGTCGATCTCGCGCCCGGTGCCCGGCTCGTGTTCCGCGAGGAGCAGGTGCTCGGGCGCTCCGGCGAGGAACCCGGACGCCTCGGCAGCCGTCTCACGGTGCGGGTCGGGGGACGGGTCGTCCTCGACCAGGAGCTGGCCTGCGGTCCCGGAGCGCCGGGCGGCTGGGACGGGCCCGCCGTACTGGCGGGACATCGCGCCCTGGGGCAACTCGTCGTCGTACGACCGGAGTTCGCGAGCACGCCGGTCGAGGCACGGCTGCTGGGGGAGGGGGCCGCGCTCGTGCCGCTGGCCGGCCCCGCCGCACTGGTGACCGCGCTCGCACCGGACGCGCTGCGACTGCGGCGGGTGCTGGACGAGGCGCTGGCGGCGCTGGATCAACCCCACACCGGCTGATAAACCGCTCGCCCCCTCACCGCTCGCCCACTCGCCCGCTCGCCTCCGCACCCCTTCGCCTCCGCACCCGCTCAGCCCTCGCCCCCTCGCCCGCTCGCCCCCGCACCCTGCACCTGCTCGCCCCCGCACCCGGCACCCGCTCCCCCCTCATCCGCTCAGCGCAACTCCCCTCACCGTTTATCGGATTGGCAAAGAACGCCACCCGCCCCCTGTTCACAGGTCCCCCACAGCCGCGAGGATCGATCCCCGTACCGACCGAAAGCAACTACGTACGGGGAGGCCTCATTTGAGTGCCACACGACCGACGAGACGAGCCGCAGCGCTCGGGTCCGCCGGAGCGCTCATCACGGCGACCCTGATAGCGGGCGCCGTCACGGCGCCCTCGGCCAGTGCGGACGCCCGCCACGGCCAGGACCGTGAGACACGCGGCGCGACGATCGCCGCCGCGAAGGCCGCGAAGGCCGGCATCGACTGGCAGGACTGCCCGGCCGACTGGGGCCTGGAGAAGCCGATCCAGTGCGGCTGGGTCACCGTGCCGCTCGACTACGCGAAGCCGTACGGCAAGCAGATCAAGCTCGCCGTCGACCGTATCGGCAACACGGGGACGAAGGGGGAGCGGCAGGGTGCGCTCGTCTACAACCCCGGTGGTCCCGGCGGCTCCGGGCTGCGTTTCCCGCGCCGGGTCACGACGAAGAACCCGCTGTGGGCCAACACGTCGAAGGCGTACGACTTCGTGGGCTTCGACCCGCGCGGAGTCGGCCACTCGGCGCCCATCTCCTGCGCCGACCCGCAGGAGTTCGTGAAGGCGCCCAAGCCGGACCCGGTACCGGACTCGGAGGCGGACAAGCGCGCCCAGCGCAAGTCGGCCCGTGAGTACGCCGAGGGCTGCTACGAGCGCAGCGGCGAGATGCTGCCGTACATGACCACCCCGAACACCGTGCGCGACCTGGACGTCATCCGGGCCGCGCTGGCGGAGAAGAAGCTCAACTTCCTCGGGGTGTCCTACGGGACGTACATCGCGGCCGTCTACGGCACGCTGTACCCGAGCCATGTCCGCCGCATGATCGCGGACAGCGTGGTCAACCCGTCGCGCGAGAAGATCTGGTACGAGGCCAACCTCGACCAGGACGTCGCCTTCGAGATGCGCTGGAACGACTGGCAGGACTGGGTCGCCAAGAACGACGCCGTCTTCCACCTGGGTACCACGCGGGCCCAAGTGCAGGCGAAGTGGCTGGAGTTGCGGGCCGCCGCGAAGAAGAACCCGATCGGCGGGCTCGTCGGACCGGCCGAGCTGATCGGCTTCTTCCAGGGCGCCCCGTACTACGACTCGTCGTGGATCCCGGTCGCCACCGTGTTCAGCAAGTACTTCACGGGTGACACCCAGGCGCTCGTCGACGCGGCGGCCCCCGACCTCACGGACACCGCGGGCAACGCGGCCTCCGAGAACGGCAACGCCGTCTACACGGCCGTCGAGTGCACGGATGCCAAGTGGCCCACCAGCTGGAAGAAGTGGGACCGCGACAACACCCGGCTGCACAAGGACTATCCGTTCCTCACCTGGGCCAACGCCTGGATGAACCTGCCGTGCGCGACCTGGCCGGTCAAGCAGCAGACCCCGGTGAACGTGAAGTCCGGCAAGGGCCTGCCGCCGGTGCTGATCGTGCAGGCCACGCGTGACGCGGCCACCCCGTACGCGGGCGGTGTCGAACTGCACAAGCGCTTCAAGGGCTCCCGTCTGATCACCGAGAAGGACGCGGGCTCCCACGGTGTGACCGGGCTCGTCAACCCGTGCATCAACGAGCGGGTGGACGCCTACCTGCTCACCGGCAAGGTGGACGCGGCGGACGTGACCTGCGCCCCGCACGCCACCCCGACGCCGTAGCAGCAGCGGTAACAGCCAGTCGCCGTACGAGGTGAGGGGCGGTCGGAGACTTTTCCGGCCGCCCCTTTCCCGTCCTCCCGTCACGCGAACCCGGTCACGTGAGCCAGACGTCCTCCGCCGCGTAGTCGAAGAGGTCGCCGTACGTCTCGTACATCTTCGGATACGCCTCCCGCCAGTCCCGCCCGGCCAGTTGGCCCTCGATCCAGGCGACGGTCTCCGGCAGGCTCTCCGCGTAGGTGACGACGGGCCGGTAGCCCAACTCCCGTTCCGCGGCGGACATGTCGCACACCACGGGCACCGGAACCGACCACGGGGTGTCGCCCACCGTGGGCGCCGGGGGCGGACCGTCCACCAGGACGTCCTCCACCTCGACCCCCATCACGGCATCGATGGCGCTGGCGATCTCCGCCACCGTCGGTGCCTCGGGGTCGACGGCGTTGAGGACGCGGGCACCCGGACGCGCCGCGGCCAGCCGGACCAGCTCGGCGATGTTGTGGACGCTCGCCGGATGGAAACGGCTCGCGCCGCCATAGGCGAGGACGCGCCTTCGCCGCCCGTCCAGGTTGCGCTTGACGAAGTACAGCTCGCGCGGGGTGCGGCAGTACGGCCCGTGGATCGCGCCCGCCCGCAGCAGCGTGGCCGGCAACTGATCGGCGACGGCGAGGAGTTCACGTTCGAGGCCCGCCTTGCGGGTGCTGTAGGAGGCCTCGCTCGGGCGGATCGTGCGCTGGTCCTCGGTGACGGGCACGGGGTACTCGGGGAAGCCGTCGGGCTCGCCCTGCGTGTCGAAGTTCCGTCCCTTGTCGTCCTCGTACACGGACAGACTGGAGATCACCACGGCCGACCCGACCCGCCCGGCGAGACCGGCCAACTGCCGGGCGTGCTCGGGCCCGTAGGCCACCATGTCCACGAGGACGTCGCACCCGTCGCCCACGGCTGCCGCGAGCGCCGCGTCGTCGGCACGGTCGGCCGCCGCGACCCGCACCTCCTCCGGCCAGCTCGTGTCCCGCCCGCCGCCCCGCGAGACGGCGGTCACCTCCCACCCGTCGCGGGCGAGCGCACCCACGGCCACCCGCCCGATCTGTCCCGTCGCCCCGATCACCACAGCTCGTGTCATGCAGCGACGGTAACCGCCGGCACCGCCGGACTCGGAGGGGATTAGCTACGAGCAGATCGTGGCCGTGAAGGGGAGCGCCGAGGGGGTCAACTCAGCGGCATGCGCGGGAACTTGCGCGCCCGCTGCTCCTTCTCCGCCTTCTTCTCGGCGGCCTTCCGCTCGGTCTCCTCCGCCTTGGCGACCGCCGCGTACTGGTCGACGTACTCCTGCTCGGAGAGGGTGAGGATGGCGTACATGATCTCGTCGGTGATGGCGCGGAGCACCGCCTTCTCGTCCTCCATCCCGAGGTAGCGGGAGAAGTCGAGGGGCTTGCCGAAGCGGATCACCACGGGATGGATGTTCGGGATCACCTTGCCCGGCGGCTGCGCCTCGAAGGTGCCGATCATCGCGCACGGAATGACGGGCACCTGGGCCCTGAGCGCCATGACGGCGACCCCGACCTTGCCCTTGTACAGCCGCCCGTCGTGCGACCGGGTGCCCTCCGGATAGATACCGAGCAGCTCGTCCTTGCTCAGCACCCCGAGCCCTTCACGGATCGCCGCCTGCCCGGCCTCCTTGCCGGACCGGTCCACCGGAATCTGCCCGGCGCTGCGGAAGAAGTAGGCGGTCAGTCGCCCCTTGATCCCGGGGCCCGTGAAGTACTCGGCCTTCGCGAGAAAGGTGATGCGCCGTTTGAGGATCGCGGGCATCAGGAAGTGGTCCGAGAACGACAGATGATTCCCGGCGACGATGGCGGCGCCCGACGACGGTACGTGTTCGAGCCCCTCGATCCGCGGCCGGAACACCAGTCTCAGCAGCGGACCGAGAAGCACGTATTTGAGCACGTAGTAGAACAAAGGGGGTCGCTCCTCACTCCGTCGGGATCGGCTCAACCGCCGCGTTCTAGCAGGTCAGCCGGGTTCGCGTCGGGCCGTCAGTGTATGTGCAGGCGGGTTCCGCCGGAACCGGGTGGAAACGCGCCGCCGCCGCTCGGCCACCCTCACAGCCGTACGACGATCAATGCGGTGTCGTCGGTTGCGCCACCTGGCGGAAGCAGCTCCAACAGGACGGCGTCGGCGAGTGGTTCGGGGTCCGCCGCCCGGTGGCGGGCGAGGGAGTCGGCGAGGCGGGTCAGGCCGATGTCGATGTCCTCGCGGCGGCGTTCGATCAGGCCGTCGGTGTAGAGGACGAGGGTGGCGCCGTCGGTGAACGTGGTGTCGGCCTGGGGGCGGGGGACCGGGTCGGGGCGGGCGTCGAGCGGGGGATCGGTGGCCCGGTCCAGGAACTCCACGCGGCCGTCGGGGTGAACCAGCACGGGCGGTGGATGCCCGGCGCTGCTGTAGGTGATCGTGCGGCGGTCGAAGTCGATGAACGTCGTGACGGCGGTGGCCGACTCGGCGCCGTCGACCACATGGGCGTACCTGCCCAGGACGTCCAGGGCCTGGGCGGGCCCCTCGGCGACCCGGGAGGCGGCGCTGAGCGCGCTGCGCAGCTGGCCCATGACACCGGCCGCCGCCAGACCGTGGCCGACGACGTCGCCCACGGACACGCCGATACGGTCGCCGCCCACCAGGTCGACCAGGTCGTACCAGTCCCCGCACACGTTCAGCGCGCCCACCGCGGGCCGGTAGCGCACGGCGGCCCGGTGGTGGCCGACCTGCCGATGGGCGGGCAGCATCGCCTCCTGGAGAACCAGGGCGACCTCGCGTTCACGGGCGTGTGCGCGCCGCAGGCGGTCGTTGAGGTTCTGCAACTCGCGGGCCCGTGTGTACAGTTCGGCCTCCAGTACGCGGGCCCGGGTGCCGCCGCCCCGGCCGCCGTGGGCCCGGATCAGTTCGGTGACCTCCTCGACCCGGTGCACCAGGAGCACCACCCGACCGTCGGGGCCGAGCACCGGCGCGTTGACCGGGCTCCAGTAGCGCTCCTCCCACTCGCCGGGCCGGTCGGGGTCCTCCACGTCGTACCGCTGCAGAGCCATGGTGTCGCGCTCGCCGGTGGCCAGTACGCGGCGCAGCGAGGCCTCCAGGTTGCGCACGCCCGTCGCGGTGGGGTCGTTCGGGTTGTCGGGGAAGACGTCGAACAGATGGCGGCCGACCAGGTCCCGGTGCTTGCGCCCGGTCAGCCGCAGGAACTCCTCGTTGGCGTCCGCGTACACCAGTTCGGGCGTCAGCAGTGCCACCATGCCGGGCAGGGCCTGGAACACCGCCGCGTAGTCGGTCGTCGCCGTCTCGTTCATGGTTCCCGCCTCACCACCGGGGCCACATCAGTTTCCCACGTCATGCCCGGTATGCACCGGCTCGTGCGTCACACCGGTGGATCCGTGAGGGACTGCTCGGCCCAGATGATCTTCCCGTCGGGGACGAACCGGGTGCCCCACCGCTGGGTGAACTGGGAGACGAGGAGCAGCCCGCGCCCGCCCTCGTCCGTAGTGCGCGGATGGCGCAGATGGGGCGCGGTGGCGCCACCGTCGAAGACCTCGCAGATCAGCGAGCGGTCCTTGATCAGACGCAGCCGGATGGGGAGGGTTGCATGGCGGATGGCGTTGGTGACCAGTTCGCTGACGACCAGCTCCGTGGTGAAGGCCAGCTCCTCAAGATGCCACTCCGTGAGCTGCCGGGTGGCCTCCTTGCGGGCGTCGGCGACGACGGCCGGATCGGCGGGCAGGTCCCAGTCCGCGACCTGGTCGGCGCCGAGCAGCCTGGTACGGGCCATCAGCAGGGCCACGTCGTCGTTCGGGCGCGCGGGCACCAGGGCGTCGACCACGGTCCGGCAGCGCACGGCGAGCGACGGCTCCGGCCGCTCCAGCGCCCGCCGCAGCCGGTCCCGGGCCCCCTCGTCGGCAGCCCCGTGCCGCCCTTGGGCCAGCAGGCCGTCGGTGTGCAGCGCGAGCGTGCTGCCCTCCGCCAGGGCCAGCTCGACCGACTCGAAGGGCAGCCCGCCCGCGCCGAGCGCCGAGCCCTGGGGCAGGTCGACGAACGTGACCGTGCCGTCGGGCAGCACGACGGCGGGCGCGGGATGGCCCGCGGCGGCCATGGTGCACTGCCCGTCCACCGGGTCGTAGACGACGTACAGGCACCCCGAGCCCACGGCCTGGGTGCTGTCGGCCGCCGCCGTGTCCGGCCCGACGCCCTCCTCGCGGGCCGCCGTCGCGACCAGGTCGTCGAGGTGGGCGAGCACCTCCTCGGGCGGCAGGTCCAGGGCCGCGAGGGTCCGTACGGCGGTCCGCAGCCGGCCCATGGCCGCTGCGGCGTCGATGCCGTGGCCGGGCACCTCGCCCACGACGAGGGCGACGCGTGCGCCGGACAGCGGGACGAGGTCGTACCAGTCGCCGCCGAGGCCGGTCAGCTCGTCGGCCGGCCGGTACTCGGCGGCCACCTCCACGGCGTCCTGGTCGGGCAGCCGGTGGGGGAGCAGGCTGCGCTGGAGGACCAGCGCGGCCTCGCGTTCGCGGGTGTAGCGCCGGGCGTTGTCCACGCAGACGGCGGCGCGCGAGACGAGGTCCTCGGCGAGGCTCAGGTCGTCCTCGTCGAACGGCTCCTGGCGGTGGCGCCGGAAGAAGGTGGTGATCCCCAGCGTGACGCCCCGCGCCCGGACGGGCACGATCATCGCACTGTGCAGCCCCAGCTCCAGGAAGGTGGCCGCCCGGCCACCGGGGTCGCCGCCCGTGGCCCACTCCTTCGCGCGGGGGTCGAGGTGCGGCTCACGCCACGGACGGCCGGTGGTGAGGGAGAGCACCGGGGGTGATCCGGCCCGGTAGCCGGCCACGTCGCCGACGCGGACGACGGTCTCCGGGACGTCGTCGTGCACCGTCTGATGGCCGGCCCGGCGCAGCAGCACCCGGTCCGTGGTGCTCAGCGGCCCGGCCGGGAGTTCCGCGCCCCGCAGCACCGGTTCCAGCAGGTCCACGGCGACGGAGTCGGCGAAGGCCGGCACCACCACGTCGGCCAGCTCCTGCGCGGTGCGCACGATGTCCAGGCTGCGGCCGATCTGCTCGCCCGCCCGGTCGAGCAGGGCGAGCCGCTGCCGGGCCCGGTGCCGGTCGGTGATGTCGACGACGGTGTAGTAGACGCCCATCGGACGGCCCCGGTCGTCCTCGAGACGCGTGAACGACAGCATGTGCGCCGTCTCCCGGTGGGGCGCGGAACGCAGCCGGTCCACGTGCTCGTACCCGACCACCGGCTCCCCGGTCTCCAGCACCCCGCGCATCTGCTCCTCGACCGCCTCGGCGTTCACGCCCGGCTGTACGTCCGCCAGCCTGAGCCCCAGCCGGTGCCTGGCGGGGCCGCCGCCGAACTCCTCCAGGGCCGCGTTGGACCACACGAAGCGCAGACTCGCGTCGACGATCGCTATGCCGACCGGGGACCCCGCGACCATCTGCTCCAGGACCGTGCGGCTCATGTCCCAGCCGGGCGCCTCGGCCATCTCCGACAGGAGCACCAGCCACTGGGCGGGGCCCCCGGGCTCCAGCGCCGAGGTGACCCGCACCATGACCCGGACGGGCCGCCCGTCCTTGCGCCGGGCGGTCAGCAGCCCCGCCCAGCCGCCGTCCCGGCGGCACCGCTCGGCCAGCTCCGGCACCCGTGCGGCGTCCTCGGCGGACAGCAGCCCCGCGACCCGCGTGCCCACCACTTCACCGGGGGCGTACGCCAGCAGCCGCTGGGCGTCCCGGGTCCAGCTCGTCACGACGCCCTGTGCGTCGAGCAGCACGGGCGCGGCGTCCGCCACGTCGAACCGCTGCCGGGCGACGCGCTGCTCCTCGTATGTGCCCACGGCCGACCTCTCTGTCGCTGACAGTGGTCTACCACCTCTTGCCCCGGTCTTCACCCCGCACGGGTCCAGGGAGCGAACCCCATGGTCCTGGGAATACCGGTCAACCCTGCCCGAGCGTCCTCTCCAGGGTCCCGCGCCTCACGGCCACCCGCACCAGACCGCTCACCGGCGCTGACGTGGCGCCGCTGATTTCCCGCGACCTGATCCGCCGGACAGGCCCTGGCCCCGGGCTTCACGCCGCGCGGCCGGGACCGGCCGGGTCCACGGGCGAACCCATGGACCCGGGGACGACGGGTCAGCCCTGGCCGAGCACCCTCTCCAGGGTTCCGACGGCCGACCGCAGTTCCTCGGCCGTGACCGTCAGCGGGGGTGCCAGCCGAATGGTCGAGCCGTGGGTGTCCTTGACCAGGATCCCGGCCCGCATCAGCCGTTCGCTGATCTGCCGGCCGGTGCCGATGGCCGGGTCGATGTCGACGCCCGCCCACAGGCCCCGCGACCGGAAGCCGACCACGCCCTTGCCGACCAGCCCGGTCAGCCCGTCGCGCAGGACGACGCCCAGCTCGGTCGCCCTGTGCTGGAACTCGCCGGTCTCCAGCAGCTCGACCACGGCCTGGCCGACCGCCGCGGCGAGCGGGTTGCCGCCGAACGTCGAGCCGTGCTCGCCCGGCCGCAGCACCCCGAGGACGTCCCGGCGTGCGACCACCGCGGACACCGGCACGATGCCGCCGCCCAGCGCCTTGCCGAGCAGCACCATGTCCGGGACGACACCCTCGTGGTCCACCGCCAGCGTGCGGCCGGTGCGGCCGAGGCCCGACTGGATCTCGTCGGCGATGAACAGACAGCCCTCGCGGCGCGTCAGCTCGCGTACGCCGGTGAGATAGCCCTCGTCGGGGATCAGGACGCCCGCCTCGCCCTGGATGGGCTCCAGGAGGACCGCCGCCGTCGTCTCGTCGATCGCCTCCTCCAGGGCCGCCAGGTCGTTGTACGGGACGATCCGGAAGCCCGGCGTGAACGGACCGAAGCCCGCCCTCGCCGTCTCGTCCGTGGAGAAGCTGACGATCGTCGTCGTACGGCCGTGGAAGTTGTCCGCCGCCACCACGATCGTGGCCTGGCCGTCGGGGACGCCCTTCACCTCGTACGCCCATTTGCGGGCCACCTTGATCGCGCTCTCGACGGCCTCCGCGCCGGTGTTCATCGGCAGGACCATGTCCAGGCCGGTCAGCTCGGCCAGTGAGGTGGCGAACTGGGCCAGACGGTCGTTGTGGAAGGCGCGGGAGGTGAGCGTGAGGCGGTCCAGCTGGCGGTGGGCCGCCTCGATCAGCGCCGGGTGGCGGTGGCCGAAGTTCAGGGCCGAGTAGCCGGCCAGCATGTCCAGGTAGCGGCGGCCCTCGACGTCCTCGACCCAGGCGCCCTCGGCGCGGGACACGACCACGGGCAGCGGGTGGTAGTTGTGCGCGAGGACCGGCTCCTCGGCGCGGATCAGGTCCGCGGAGGTGCGCGTGCCGGTGTCGGCGCCAGTGCTCGTCAGTGCGGTCATGAGCGGATCTCCTGGGTGCAGCACTTGATACCGCCGCCGGCCTTGCGGAACTCCGACAGGTCGACGGGGACGGGAAGGTAGCCGTGGCGCGTCAGCTCGGCGGCGAGGGCCGTGGCGCCCGGGTCGATGAAGACGCGGTGGCCGTCGGAGACCGAGTTCAGCCCGAACGTCATCGCGTCCTCACGGGTCGCCACGACCGCGTGCGGGTACAACCGGGCCAGCACCTCACGGCTGCCCGGCGAGAACGCCTCCGGGTAGTACGCGATGTTGGTCTCGTCCAGGACGAACAGCGCCGTGTCCAGGTGGTAGAAGTACGGGTCCGTCAGCTTGAGGCCGATCACCGGCATCCCGAAGTACTCCTGCACCTCGTGATGGGCCTCACGGGTCGTACGGAAGCCCGTGCCCGCCAGGATCCAGCGGCCGGCCGGGACCAGGTCGCCCTCGCCCTCGCACACCGACTCGGGGCGGTACACGTCGAAGCCCGCCGACTTGAACCACGTCTCGTACGCGGTCGACTCGGGGCGGCGCTCGGGGGCGTGGAACGAGGAGCCGAAGACACGGCCGTCCACGACGACCGCCGAGTTCGCGGCGAACACCATGTCGGGCAGACCGGCGACCGGCTCCACGGTGTCCACGGTGTGGCCATGGGCGCGATAGGCGCTGATCAGCGAGCGCCACTGCTCCTGGGCCAGATCTACGTCGACCCTGGTGTCGGGGTTCATCCAGGGGTTGATCGCGTACTGCACGCCGAAGTGTCTGGGTTCGCAGACGAGAAAGCGCCGGGGGCGCGGCACACGGCTGTCGGGCACAGAGGGGTTCCTCCGCTTCCTGCGGTATCGGGTAGGGATAACACCACGGTAGAAACTGGGCCCGACGCCCGACAAGCGACAACTACTGCGTGTCCGCGCAGGAACCCTGCGTCTTTGGCGCCCTCAACGCAGGTCTGATGCGTTGCCCGACGTGTAGTTCGGCGCGGCGTGGGTAGCGCCCGCCTCCGGGCTTTCCGGGAGGAGGTGGGACAGCACCATGTAGCTGATCGTCTTCCGGATGAACGGCTCCCTGCGGATGCGCTCCAGCACGTTCTCGAAGTGCCCCACATCCGTCGCCCGTACGTGCAGCAGCGCGTCCGCGCCGCCCGTCACCGTCATCGCCGCCGTGATCTCCGGATGGTTGCGCACCACCTCCGCGAGCCGCCGGGGCGGCGCCGCGCCCTCGCAGTACACCTCGACGTACGCCTCCGTACGCCAGCCGAGCGCCGACGGCTCCACCGTGGCCGTGAACCCGGTGATCACGCCCGACTCGCGCAGCCGGTCCACCCGCCGCTTGACCGCCGTGGACGACAGCCCGACCGCCGCCCCGATCTCGGCGAAGCTCGTACGGGAGTTCGCCATCAGAGTGGTGATGATCTTCCGGTCCAGCTCGTCGAATGGCGCCGGCCTGTTGTTCATCCGGGCACTGTATCCAGCGAAAGCGGGGCAGGGCGGCCCGTGACGGCCGGGCACCGCGCCCGTCGACGGCTTGCGCGTCCGGCGCATGTGCACACGTACGAATTCCACCTACACTCCACCTTCATGCTGCGCGCCCTCGCCGTCGACGACGAACGCCCCTCCCTGGAGGAGCTGCTGTATCTGCTGCAGGCGGATCCACGGATCGGCAGCGTCGAGGGCGCCGGCGACGCGACCGAGGCACTGCGCCGCATCAACCGCGCCCTGCAGTCCGGACCCGGCGGGCCCGAGGCCATCGACGTCGTGTTCCTCGACATCCACATGCCCGGCCTCGACGGCCTCGACCTGGCCCGACTCCTCACCGGGTTCGCCAAGCCGCCCCTCGTCGTGTTCGTCACCGCCCACGAGGACTTCGCCGTCCAGGCCTTCGACCTCAAGGCCGTCGACTACGTCCTCAAACCCGTACGCAAGGAACGCCTCGCCGAGGCCGTCCGCCGCGCCGCCGAACTCCGCGACAGCGCCCCGCCCGTGCCCGCCCCCATACCCGTGCACGAACCCGACCCCGACCACATACCCGTCGAACTCGGCGGCGTGACCCGCTTCGTCGCCGTCGACGACATCACCCACGCCGAGGCCCAGGGCGACTACGCCCGACTGCACACCGACCGGGGCAGTCACCTCGTACGCATCCCGCTCTCCACCCTGGAGGAGCGCTGGCGCGCCCGCGGGTTCGTCCGCATCCACCGCCGCCATCTCGTCGCCCTGCGCCACATCGGCGAACTCCGCCTCGACGCGGGCGCCGTGAGTGTCCTGGTCGGCGCCGAGGAACTCCAGGTCAGCCGACGGCACGCCCGCGAACTGCGGGACCTGCTGATGCGCCGGCCCACGAGCTGAGGGGCACCTTCCAGCCATGCCCCAGGATCCTTCCGAACGCCGGGTCGTCGTCACCGGACCACCCCGGCGTGTGCGCCGCACCTCCGGCTACTACCGGCCGCGCACCGAGATCGACGAGCAGACCACCCTCGGCCACACCTACGTCCGCTCCCTGATGCGCTCCCAACTCCGCGCCGCCTTCGGTGTGTTCGCGGTCCTCGCGCTGCTGATCGCCCCGCTGCCGCTGCTCTTCGCGGCGATGCCCGACGCCCACCACCTGGAGTGGCTGATCCTCGGCTTCGGCCTCTACCTGCCCCTGGTACTGCTCGCCCGCTGGTACGTGCGGCGCGCCGAACGCAACGAGCGGGACTTCGTCCGGCTGGTCGAGGACCGGGACCGCTGATGAACAGACAGATGGACAGGAACCGCTCCCGGTGAACGAGAACTACGCCGTCCCGGCCGTCGCCCTCGTCGTCGTGGCGACGGTCTTCGTCGGCGCGTTCGGCCTACGCATCTCCCGCACCACCTCCGACTTCTACGTCGCCTCCCGCACCGTCGGCCCCCGCCTCAACGCCGCCGCGATCAGCGGCGAGTACCTCTCCGCCGCCTCTTTCCTCGGCATCGCGGGCCTGGTCCTCGTCCAGGGCCCCGACATGCTCTGGTACCCGGTCGGCTACACCGCCGGCTACCTCCTGCTCCTGCTCTTCGTCGCCGCCCCGCTGCGCCGCTCCGGCGCCTACACACTCCCCGACTTCGCCGAGGCCCGCCTCGCCTCACAGGCCGTACGACGGCTCGCCGGGGCCTTCGTCGTCGGCGTCGGCTGGCTCTACCTCCTGCCCCAACTCCAGGGCGCCGGGCTGACGTTGGCGGTGCTGACCGACGCGCCCGACTGGGTCGGCGGGGTCATCGTCGCCGTCGTCGTGGTCGCCACCGTCGCAGCCGGCGGCATGCGCAGCATCACCTTCGTCCAGGCCTTCCAGTACTGGCTGAAACTCACCGCGCTGCTCGTCCCCGCCCTCTTCCTCGTCCTCGCCTGGCAGGGCGACGGCGCACCCCGCCACGCCTTCGACGAACCCGCCACCTTCCGCGAACAGCGCGTCGTCCGCGTCGAGGACGGCCTCGACCTGAAGCTGAAGGCCCCCCTCACCGTCACCGTGACCGGCACGGTCGACGGCCGCCCGCACAAGGACCAGCTCCTCCACCTCCCCGCAGGCACCCACCACATCGACCCCGGCACCCGCCTCACCTTCGCCAAGGGCGCCGCCGTCCCCCAGGCCGCCCCCGGCACCAACGGCGGTATGTCGACCTCCCTCGCCGAAGGCCGCGAGGAACGCCCGCTGTACGCCACGTACGGCCTGATCCTCGCCACCTTCCTCGGCACCATGGGCCTGCCGCACGTCGTCGTCCGCTTCTACACCAGCCCGCACGGCGTCGCCGCCCGCCGCACCACCGTCGCCGTCCTCGGCCTCATCGGCTTCTTCTACCTCCTCCCGCCCGTCTACGGCGCCCTGGGCCGCCTCTACGCCCCCGAACTGGCCCTCACCTCCGACGCCGACGCCTCCGTCCTCCTGCTGCCCGACCGCATGATCGGCGGCCTCGGCGGCGACCTCCTCGGCGCGCTGGTGGCCGGCGGCGCCTTCGCCGCGTTCCTGTCCACCGCGTCGGGGCTCACCATGGCCGTCGCCGGCGTCCTCACCCAGGACGTCCTGCCCTCGCGCGGCGTACGGCACTTCCGGCTCGGCACGGTCATCGCCATGGCCGTACCGCTCGCCGCCAGCGTCATCGTCGGCGGACTCCCGGTCGCCGACGCCGTCGGGCTCGCCTTCGCCGTGTCCGCGTCCTCCTTCTGCCCGCTGCTCGTCCTGGGCATCTGGTGGCACCGCCTGACCCCGCCCGGCGCCGCCGCCGGAATGCTGGTCGGCGGGGGCTCCGCGCTCGTCGCCGTCGCCGCGACCATGGCCGGCTTCCCCGGCACGGGCGCCCTGCACGCCCTGCTCGCCTGGCCCGCCCTCTGGTCCGTACCCCTGGGATTCCTCACCATGGTCCTGGTGTCCCTGGCCACCCCGGGCCGTGTCCCGGCCGGTACGGCGGCCATCCTGGCCCGCTTCCACCTCCCGGAGGAGCTGTCGGGGACGCACGGCGGCCACGGTCTCCCGGGCGGGGCCCGTACGGAGGTGACGCGGACATGAGCGGATTCCTGGCCGGGCTCTGCGTGGCCATCCTCCCGCTGCTCGCCGCCGGTTTCTGGCTGGGCCGGCGCACGGCCCGCCCCGAACGCCTCGGCGGCCTCGGCACCCCCGTCGAGCACGCCACCTTCGAGACCCTGCACACCGCCTCCCTGGCCGCGCCCCCGCTGCGCGCCGGCCTCACCGAGGAGACCGCCCGCCGCTCGGCCCGCCGCCTGCGCACCCTGCTCGGCACGGACGCCCTCTGCCTCACCGACCAGAAGTCGGTCCTCGTCTGGGACGGCGTCGGCGAACACCATCGCGCCGAGATCATGGAACGCCTGGCAGGACCCCTGGAGTCCGGCCGGGGCGAGGCCTTCCGCCTGACCTGCGACGCGCCCGACTGCCCCCTGCGCTGGGCCGTCGTGGCCCCCCTCACCGTCGACGACCGCGTCCACGGCGCCCTGGTGGCCTGCGCGCCCCGCGAGTCGGCCGTCCTCGTCCGCGCGGCCGGAGAGGTCGCCCGCTGGGTCTCGGTCCAACTGGAGTTGGCGGACCTGGACCAGTCCCGCACCCGCCTGATCGAGGCCGAGATCAAGGCACTTCGCGCCCAGATATCCCCGCACTTCATCTTCAACTCGCTCGCGGTGATCGCTTCGTTCGTGCGCACCGACCCCGAGCGCGCCCGCGAACTGCTCCTGGAGTTCGCCGACTTCACCCGCTACTCGTTCCGCAGGCACGGCGACTTCACCACCCTCGCCGAGGAACTCCACGCCATCGACCACTACTTGGCCCTCGTCCGCGCCCGCTTCGGCGACCGTCTCTCGGTCACCCTCCAGATCGCCCCCGAGGTGCTCCCGGTCGCCCTGCCCTTCCTCTGCCTCCAGCCCCTCGTGGAGAACGCCGTCAAACACGGTCTGGAGGGCAGGGCGGCGTTCGCGGGCAAGAGCCACATCAGCATCACCGCGCAGGACGCGGGCGCCGAGGCCCTGGTCGTCATCGAGGACGACGGCGCCGGAATGGACCCGGTGCTGCTCCGCCGTATCCTCGCGGGCGAGGTCAGCCCGTCGGGCGGCATCGGCCTCTCGAACGTCGACGACCGGCTCCGCCAGGTCTACGGCGACGACCACGGCCTCGTCATAGAGACGGCCCTGGGCGCGGGAATGAAGATCACCGCCCGGCTGCCGAAGTACCAGCCGGGCGTCCACTCGGCGGGCCGCCTCTTCGAGGACTGACCCGGCCCGCCACGGTTCAGCCGCCACTGCTCCATTCGGGTGTACTTCGGGTGATGCGGAGGTCAGGTGGGCCGGGTGACCACCATCCCGAGGGTGATCAGCCCCAGCACCACCCAGCCGAACCACAGCCAGCCGTTGCTGCCGAGCGCCACCGAGTAGGCCGTCACCGCGACGAGCCCGCCTACGGTGAGCACCCCCATGGTCTTCGTGGAACCGTTCGTGGAACCGGGCATCGCAACACCCTCCTCATGGTTCTTCTCCCTCCATGGTGCCCCCGTTCTGCTTCCTGACGGTGCACACGACGAAATGGGTTTCGGAGTCCCACGCTCCGCGACTCGTCCAGGACCCGGCCTCGTAGACCGACGGATCGAAGCCGTAGTCGGTCGGCGACACGTCCCGCGCGCAGGCCGCGTCCGACACGTCCCGCGCCTTCTCGAAGGCCACCCCGTCGTCCAGCCGCGCGAATCCGAGGACCTGCTCGTCGTGCGCCTCGGCACAGGCGACCAGCCGTGCCTCCCGCCTGGAGGGCGCCTTCAGACAGTCCCGCTTCTGCATGGTGGCCGTCTCCAGGAACGCCTGCCCCGGCTCGCGGTACGGCCCGAGCGGCCCGTACACCGGCCCGTTCGCCCCGAGCAGCAGACAGGCCGTACGGCCCTCGGCGGCCTCGAACCCGCCCTCGTCCGGCACGACGGCATACCCGCGTACGTCCGCCAGCTTCTCCCGTAGATCCCGGGTCCGCTCCTCGCACTGGGCGGGCCCCTGCGCCCGCGCCTCGGCGGCGGACACGGCGTCCACGACCGCCAGCACCTGCCCGTCGGGCGGCGCGTCCCGGCAGGTCGGATCGACGGTCAGCCTGGGCGTCCCCCGGAAGCGCGTACCGCCGGGCCAGTCGGCGATCACACAGTCGCCCTCCGCCAACGGCACGGCGAGGCCCACGGGGTCGCCGTACGGCTTCTCGACGGTCTGCTCGTCCCCCTGCCCACCGCCGCCCGGCGGGTCACCCAGGGTCAGCCAGACGCCGACACCGGCCAGGGCGACCCCGAGCAGGGCGCCGAGGGCGGCGGGGAGAGCGCGGTGGCGGCGGGGAGGGGGCGGTGGGGGGAGGGGCGGGCCGAAGCCGGGCGGGGGCGGGGGCGGTTCGCTCGTGCGCGCGAAGTCGGCGGCCGGTGCGTGCTTGGGCCCGTGCATCAGTTCCGGTCCGCCCCACGGCGGCATCGACCCCGGGTCCGTCCTCGTACGCTCGTACGGGTCGACCTGAGGCGTGACGATACGGTCCAGCGCCGTCTCCGCACGGGTCGCCGTGATCCGCTGCGTCGGGTCCTTGGTGAGCATCGCCTCCAGCAGCGGCCCCAGCGCGCCCGCCCGCTCCGCCTTCCGGGGCTCCTCCATGACCACCGCGGTGATCTCCGCGAGATGCGTCTCCCGCTCGAACGCCCCGATGCCCTCGACGGCGTAGTAGAGCGTGCAGCCCAGCGAGAACAGATCGGCGGCGGCGGTCGGCGGCCCGCCGGTGGCCCGCTCGGGTGCCAGATAACCCGCCGTGCCGACTAGGGCGGTCGACAGCGTGTACCGTGTCTCGCCCGCGTCCGGCTGCACCGATATGCCGTAGTCGGTGAGCAGGACCCGGGCGTACGGCGTCCCGGTGCGGTCCGGCGCCAGCAGGATGTTCGCCGGCTTCACGTCCCGGTGCATGATGCCCTGGTCGTGTCCGGCGGTCAGCGCGTCCAGGACGGCGAGGCCGATACGGGCGCACTCGGCGGGTGCCAGCGGGCCGCGCATGTCGACCAGGTCACGCAGGTCGAGGGCGCCCGCGACGTACTCCATGACGATCCAGGGCAGGCCCTCGTGCTCCAGTACGTCGTGCACGGTCACCACGTTCGGGTTGCCGCGCAGCACCGCCGCGTGGCGGGCCTCGGCGCGGGCGCGGGCGACTCGGGCGGTGCGTTCGTCCGAGGCCTCGGCCTCGTTCCGGAACACGATCTCCTTGAGGGCGACCTCGCAGGCGAGTCTCTGGTCGTGGGCGAGCCAGACGTGGCCCATGCCGCCGCTGCCGAGTTGGTTGAGCAGGAGGTAGCGGCCGGCGATTACCCGGCCCACTCCTGAGGTGGGTGATCCTGATGGCATCTGGTGACTCCCAGGTCTACCCCGGTGGACAGGCGGTTTGTCGGCTGCGGGCCGGTGGGGGCTTGTCGCGCAGTTCCCCGCGCCCCTAAAGGGCGCGTTCACGCACCCGGCGTTTCCGAGGCAGAGGCGGTTGTCGGGGGCGGGCTGCTCACCTCAGGGGGTGCGCTGGTCGTCTCCGGCGGGGGGCTGGGTGTTTCGCTCGGTGGTGGGGGAGGCGGCGGTGGGGGTGGAGGAGGGGGTGGCTCGGAGGTGGGTTCTTCGCTCGGGGGGCCGGTGTCCGGGGTGTTGCTGCCCGGGTCCGACGGTGTGGGGTCGGACGAAGGCGGCTCGGACGTGGGCGGTGTCGGGTCGTTACTGGGCGGCGGAGGCGTTGTGGGGTCCGACGACGGTGGTGACGGATCGGTGCTGCTGGGGGCGGGGGTGTCGGATCCCGGAGCCGAAGTCGATGGGGAACCCGGACTTGTCGTCCCCGGGGGAGTGGTGACGTCGGTTCCGTCGCTGCCGCCCGTGCCGCTGTCGGGGGTGCCGGACTCGATGTGGACGTTGAGCGTGACGTACGAGCCAAACGGGAGGGCGGCCCCCGGGCCCGGGTTCGAGCCGGTGACGGTGGCGTTGGACGGGGGCAGCCCGTCGGTGTCGTACGCGGTCGCCAGGCCCAGGTTGGTCAACTGGCTGCTCGCGTTGCCGAAGGTCGTCCCGGCGAGTGACGGCACCTGGTGCCGCTCGCGCGTGTCGAAGACCTTGTCGGCCTCACCCTTTGTGCCGGTCTGGCGGTAGATGCCCCGTTCCGGTTCCTCCACGTCGACCAGCGCGAAGCGGTCGACCTTGCTGGGTGCGGGACGTACGAGCACGACCTCGTCGGCGTCGTAGTCGCTCCACTTCTTGTTGCCGTCCTCGAACTCGACGGAAATACGGTCCGTGTCCCCCTTGAACGGCTTCAGCGGATTTCCGCATGAACACTTCACGGCGGGAACTCCCGCCTCATCGACGAGAACCGCGATTCCGGCCTGGAGCAGTGCGTCGAAGGGGACCGCTTTTTCCTTCTTGTAGTCGTGGTTCTTCACGAGGGTGTCGTGGCGCAGGAGGACGGGTGTGAGCCGGTCGAGATAGGCGGGAATCCCAGGCTTCGGAATATCGACCACACGTGCCCATTCCTGGGCCTTCCTGTTGTTCCTGGGGTCGGTGAGGAATTTCTTCAGCTTGTCGACGTCACAGACCGTCGGCTTCCTCGTGCCCCCGTACAGCCCGGGCGTGCTCCCCTGCTGCAGACTGCTGCCGTGCGCGGGCTGCGAACGCACCTGGGCGTCCTGTCCCAGACCGCTGTTCTCGTCGAAGAACGGTGCGAGGGAGGGCACCCCCGAGGCCACCGCCTTCACCACCGCCAGCGGCGCTTGTCTGTCGCAACTGCTGGCAAATAGAACGCACAGCAGTGCGACTGCCAGCCGCAGAAGCCCATGATTCCTGAAAGCATGAAGCGTCATACCCGCTCCCCCCGGCGGTTACGTCAGTCCATGCTACTGAATGAGAAAGTGTTTCTGGCAAGGGGAATTAAAGTTGATTCAGCGCCCACGTGCGTTCAGGGAGGCCAAATAGGCGTTGTACGCCTCGAGTTCCTTGTCGCCGTCCCGGTCCGCGGCCCGGTCCTGCCGCTTCGCCTGCCGCTGCTCGGAGCCGTACCACTGGAACAGCAGTGCCAGCAGCACCAGTACGGTCGGGATCTCGCTGAACGCCCAGGCGATCCCACCGGCCGCGTTCTGGTCGGACAGCGCGTCGATGCCGAGCGAGGCGGGCGGGTTCTTGTACGCCTCGACCATCGGCTCCGACGCCATCATCAGCGCGATCCCGAAGAACGCGTGGAACGGCATGCCCGCGAACAGCTCCAGCATCCGCATGAGATAGCCGGGCCGGTTCGGGCCGGGGTCGACGCCCATGATCGGCCAGAAGAAGATCAGCCCGACGGCGAGGAAGTGACACATCATCGCGATGTGCCCGGTCTTGGACTCCATCAGGAAGTCGAAGAGCGGAGTGAAGTACAGGACGTAGAGGCTGGCGATGAACAGCGGGATGGTGAACGCGGCATGCGTGACGATCCGCATGTACCGGCTGTGCAGCAGCGCGAGCAGCAGCTCACGCGGCCCCTTCCGCCGCCCCCGGCCCGCGACCGGCAGCCCCCGCAGCGCGAGCGTGATCGGCGCGCCGAGCAGGATGAGGATCGGCGAGACCATGCTGATCACCATGTGCTGCACCATGTGCACGCTGAACATGACCATGCCGTAGTCGTTGAGCCGGGTGCACATGACGAGCATGACGCTCAGCACCCCGAGCACGAACGAAACGGTCCGCCCGACGGACCACTTGTCCCCCCGCCGGGCCAGCCGCACGACCCCCCACGCATACAGCCCGAGCCCGACAAGACAGGTGACCAGAAAGAACGGATCGGCGGACCACCCGAGCCCCCGCCCCAAGGTGAAGGGCAGAAGTTCCATGTCCGTACCGTGCCCGCTGTGCTCCATCCCCCCAGAGTAGAACCGCCCCCGGCCACGACGTGGACCGGGGGCAAGGTGGTGCTTTTAGGGGCGCGGGGAACTGCGCGACAAGCCACGACGCACCCGCACCCGAAGAACAACCGTCAACGGCTAAAGCACGCACTCAGCCTCGGCGTACCGAGCCTCAGGAACAGTCTTGAGCGTCTCGACGGCCTCGGCCAAGGACACCATCACAATGTCCGTCCCCCGAAGCGCGGTCATCCGCCCGAACTCCCCCCGATGCACCGCCTCCACCGCATGCCACCCGAACCGGGTAGCCAGCACCCGGTCATAGGCCGTAGGCGTCCCACCCCGCTGCACATGCCCCAGAATCACCGGCCGCGCCTCCTTCCCGAGCCGCTCCTCCAGCTCCAGGGAGAGCTGCCGGGCGATCCCGGCGAAGCGCTCGTGCCCGTACACGTCCTTGCCGCCCTCGTCGAACTCCATGGAGCCCTCACGCGGCTTGGCCCCCTCCGCCGCGACGACGATCGCGAACCGCTTGCCCGCCTCGAAGCGCTCGCCGACACGCGCGGCCAACTCCTCGATGTCGAAGGGGCGTTCCGGGACGACGATGGCGTGGGCGCCGGCGGCCATGCCGGAGTGCAGGGCGATCCAGCCGGTGTGGCGGCCCATGACCTCGACGATCAGGACGCGCTGGTGGGACTCGGCGGTGGTCTTCAGCCGGTCCAGGGCCTCCGTGGCGACCCCGACGGCCGTGTCGAAGCCGAAGGTGACGTCGGTCACCGCGATGTCGTTGTCGATGGTCTTGGGGACGCCGACTATCGGCAGGCCGTTGTCGGACAGCAGCCGGGCCGCCTTGAGCGTGCCCTCGCCGCCGATCGGGATGATCGCGTCGAGCCCCAGCTCGGCGACATGGCCCCTGGCCTGCTCCACGCCGTCCCGCAGATGCTCGGGGCGGACCCGGGAGGAGCCGAGGATGGTGCCGCCGCGAGCGAGGATGCCGCTCACCGCGTCGAGGTCGAGCTTGAGGTAGTCGCACTCCAGGAGGCCCTTCCAGCCGTCCCGGAAGCCGATGATCTCGTCACCGTGGTCCACGACGGCGCGGTGCACGACGGACCGGATGACGGCGTTCAGGCCGGGGCAGTCGCCGCCGGACGTCAGGACACCAATGCGCATCGCCCGAAATCCTTCTCCACGTGGGCCGGGACCGGACCACGCTGTCCGGCTCGATCCCCGCCACCATACCGGCGGCGGGGTCCCAGGCCGTAGCACCCGTCCGCGTGCTGGACACCGCCGCTCACCTGTGCGGATGCCCCGTCAGACGGGCCGGTGACGCGCAAGCGCACGGCAGGTGTACGAGCAGGGCGTGCGCGGGGGCGCGGCAGGTCAGGCGGGCTGCTGCGCCGCCGAGATCCGCTCGTTGCGCAGCGCCTCGTACCAGCGGTCGTCGGTCGGCGGCAGCGCGTTGACGTCGAGGGCCAGCTTCAGCAGCAGGTCCGCGATCAGCGGGTTACGGGCGAGCACGGGTCCGTGCATGTACGTACCGAAGACCGTGTCGTTGTACGCGCCCTCGGTGCCGTCCCCGGTGCCGTTGCCCTTGCCGAGCCGCACCCGGGCGAACGGGCGGGCCGTGGGGCCGAGGTGGGTGACACCCTGGTGGTTCTCGAACCCGGTCAGCGGCGGCAGGCCGAGGCGCGCGTCGATGTCCCCGAGTACGTCGCCCACGCACCGCTCGCCCTCGCCGCGCACCGAGACCACGTCGAGGAGCCCGAGGCCGGGCTCGCGCTGACCTAGGTCGTTGATGAACTCGTGGCCCAGGATCTGGTACCCGGCGCACACGGAGAACACGATCGCGCCGTTGCCGACAGCCCGGTGCAGACCGCCGTCGCGACGCAAACGTTCCGCCGCGAGCCGCTGCGGACGGTCCTCGCCGCCGCCGATCAGGTAGATGTCGCCGGAGGTGGGGATCGGCTGGTCGCTGCGCACGTCGAGCCGGGCCACGTCGAGGCCGCGCTGCCGGGCCCGGCGCTCCACGACGAGCGCGTTGCCCTGGTCGCCGTACGTGCTGAGCAGGTCCGGGTAGATCCACACCAGACGCAGCTGGTTGTCGCTCATGAAGTGATCGTCCTCAGTGGTCGGTTGGCGGCAGTGGTCAGTTGCCGACGCGGCGGCGCAGATCCTGGAAGGCGGTGTAGTTCGCGATGACCTCGATCCGGCCGGGCGGCGCCAGCTGCACGGCCTGGTCGGCGTTCTCGCAGACCTGGAAGTGCTGGTTGGCCACCTCCAGGCGCACCGCGAGGTCGAGCTTGCGGTCGCCGATGACGAAGATCGGGTGCCCGGTGAGCTGCGTGTAGTCGACGTCCCACAGCCACGAGGTGTCGGTGCCGTCGGCGCCCCGCGCGTTCACGGAGAGGATGACCGGGGTCGGCGGCGGGTCGATCAGGGAGAACGTCTCCAGCCAGCCGGCCGGGTTCTTGGCCAGTAGCAGCCGCAGATCGCGCTGCATGAACTGCACGACGTCGTACCGCCCGGCCACCGCCTGGACCTGGTACATGCGCTCAAGACCGACCTGCGGCGGTACGCCGAACACGGCGGCGACGGCGGCCGAGGCAGCCGCGTTGGACTTGTTGGCGCGCCCCGGCAGCTGGAGGTGGATCGGCCAGGCGGACCCGTGCGGGTCGAGGACGTGGTCGCCGCTGAGCGCCCAGCTCGGCGTCGGGCGGCGGAAGCCGCACTGACCGCAGAACCAGTCGTCGCCCGGCCGCTGCATCACGCCACCGCAGGACGGGCAGGACCAGGCGTCGTCCTTCCACATCTGCCCGGCGGCGACCCAGATCACGTTCGGGGACGAGGAGGCAGCCCACACGATCAGCGGGTCGTCGGCGTTGGCCACGACAACGGCCTTGGACCCGGCGAGCCCCTCACGCCAGGCCTCGGCGAGCATGCGGGTCTCGGCGGCGCGGTCGAGCTGGTCGCGGGAGAGGTTGAGGAGCGCGATGCACTTGGGGTCCGTGTCGCGGGCGACTCCGGCGAGGTACTTCTCGTCGACCTCGATGACCCCGAACTTGGCGTCCGAGCCGCCCGCGAGCGCCGAGGTGATGCCGGCGGGCATGTTGGCGCCGAGCGCGTTCGACACGACCGGCCCGGCGGCGCGCAGGGCCTCCGCGATGAGCCGCGTGGTCGTGGTTTTGCCGTTGGTCGCCGAGACGAGGATCACGTCGAGGTTCTGGGCGAGCCGGGCGAGGAGGTCGGGGTCGAGTTTGAGGGCTACCTTGCCGCCGATCACCGATCCGCTGCCGCGCCCTGCCGCACGCGATGCCGCCGCAACGGCCTTGCCGGCCGTCACGGCCAGCTTGGCCCGCGGAGTGAGCGGGTCCGAGTTGCCTGCCATCAGATCTCGATCCTCCTTGCGTACGCGCCGCGCCTGTGCCTCCGGCCACGTGGTGTGGACCTCAGCCTATCGAGATCCGTTCACCGGACCCGCATCGCGGCACCACCACGGCGCCCGCGCGACTTTGGTGACCGTACCCTTGCGGCCATGCGACAAGGCTCCATCCCGGGTACGCGAGGCCGCGTCCGCCCTCTGACACTGCTCGGTGACCCGGTTCTCCACACCCCCTGCGCGGAAGTAACACACTTCGACGCCGAACTCGCCGCGCTCGTCGAGGACATGTTCGCGACGATGTACGCGGCCCAGGGCGTGGGCCTCGCCGCGAACCAGATCGGCAGCCCCCTGCGGGTCTTCGTCTACGACTGCCCCGACGACGAGGACGTCCGTCACGTAGGGCACGTGGTCAACCCCCGCCTGATCGAGACGACCGGCCTCGTGCTGCGCGGCCCGGAGGGCTGCCTGTCCCTCCCGGGCCTGGAGGCAGGCACCGAGCGATTCGACGAGGCCGTGGTCGAGGGCTTCACGGTGACGGGGGAACCGGTGCGGGTGGAGGGCATGGGTTTCTTCGCCCGCTGCCTCCAGCACGAGTGCGACCACTTGGAAGGCCAGACGTACGCGGACCGCTTGACGGGCTGGCGCCACAGAAGGCTGATGCGGCAGACAACCCGAGCTTCTTGGTACGGGGAACGCTGACGGACCTGCCTTTAGGGGCGCGGGGAACTGCGCGACCAGCCCCCACCGACCCGCAGCCAACACACAACCCTTCAGAACCCCGGACCCCCCACGCGATCCCCCGCGGCAGCGAGCCGCCCCCACAACAAATCAGCCAAACTCCGCACCAACTCCGCCCGAGAACACGGCCGTTCCCCCAACCACCAGTCCCCCGCCGCATGCATCATCCCGACTATCCCGTGCCCCCACACCCGAGCCAACTGCTGACTCCCGGGACCGAGATCCACCCGATCCTCGATCACCTGGGCCAACTCCTCGCCCATCAGCCGCAGCAACGGCAGCGAATGCTTCCGCACGTCGAACCCGGGATCGCCGGGTGACACCCCGTCCCCGGGGTGCATCAGGAACCGGTACACCTGAGGCCGCGCCTCGATCGCCGCGAGGTAAGTGTCCAGCGTGGCCTCCACCCGCTCCCGCCGCTCCGCGGGCGCGTCCAGCGCGGCCCGCAGCGAGTCGAGGAGGGCGTCGGTGTGCCGCTTGGCCAGGGCGGCGTAGAGTCCGCCCTTGTCGCCGAAGTGGCGGTAGAGAATCGGCTTGGTGATGCCTGCCTCGGCGGCGATGGCGTTCATCGAGGCGCCGGGGCCGTCGCGCAGCACCACCCGGTCCGCGGCCTCCAGCAGCTCGCGCCGACGGCGGTCGGCCGACCGCTGCTGATCGGTCTGCTGCGTGGATTCCATGGTCTCTCCCCACCCCGTACTGATATCGGTGACGCCTGCGCAAACTAACACTCATCGGTCGATGCTCATCGAACGGGCTGCCGACCGTGGTCCGGGAGTTGACTTTTCCTACCGACGGGTAACAGACTCCAGTTACCGCAGGTAACATGCTAGTGCAGCACTGGAGGGGTCATGGCCGAATTCACCATGGAGCTCAACGACGAACAGAAGGAGGTTCGCGACTGGCTCCACGGTTTCGCCGCCGATGTGATCCGGCCCGCCGCCGCCGAATGGGACGAGCGCGAGGAGACGCCCTGGCCGGTCATCCAGGAGGCCGCGAAGGTCGGCATCTACTCCCTGGACTTCTACGCCCAGCAGTACTTCGACCCCACCGGCCTCGGCATCCCGATGGCCATGGAGGAGCTGTTCTGGGGCGACGCGGGCATCGCCCTCTCCATCGTCGGCACCGGCCTCGCCGCCGTGGGCGTCCTCGCCAACGGCACCGAGGAGCAGGTCGGCACCTGGATCCCGCAGATGTACGGCGACGCCAACGATGTCAAGGTCGCCGCCTTCTGCTCCTCCGAGCCCGACGCCGGCTCCGACGTCGCCTCCATGCGCACCCGTGCCGTGTACGACGAGGCCAAGGACGAGTGGGTCCTCAACGGCACGAAGACCTGGGCGACCAACGGCGGCATCGCCAACGTCCACGTCGTCGTGGCCGTCGTCGACGCCGAGCTGGGCTCCAAGGGCCACGCCTCCTTCATCGTCCCGCCGGGCACGCCCGGTCTGTCCCAGGGCCAGAAGTTCAAGAAGCACGGCATCCGCGCCTCGCACACCGCCGAGGTCGTCCTGGAGAACGTCCGCATCCCCGGCTCCTGCCTCCTCGGCGGCAAGCAGAAGCTCGACGAGCGCCTCGCCCGGGCCCGGGAGCGGGCGAAGTCCGGCGGTGAGCGGGTGAAGAACGCGGCGATGGCCACGTTCGAGGCGAGTCGCCCCGCGGTGGCCGCGATGGCGGTCGGCACCGCTCGGGCCGCGTACGAGGTCGCCCTCGACTACGCGAAGACCCGGGAGCAGTTCGGGCGTCCGATCATCGACAACCAGGGGGTCGCCTTCCAACTCGCCGACATGCGTACGTCCATCGACGCGGCGCGGCTGCTGACGTGGCGGGCGTCGTGGATGGCGATCAGTGGGAAGCCGTTCACTGCGGCGGAGGGGTCGATGTCGAAGCTGTTCGCGAGTGAGACGGCGAAGAAGGTCACTGGGCAGGCGATCCAGATACTCGGGGGGAATGGGTACACCCGGGAGTATCCGGTCGAGCGCATGCACCGGGATGCGGCGATCTACACGATCTTCGAGGGCACGAGTGAGATCCAGCGGTTGGTGATTGCTCGGACCCTGTCGGGGATGCCGATTCGGTAGCGCCGTGGGGGTGCGGTCGTTTTCGGGCTGCGGGCGCGCTGTGGCTGGTCGCGCCCCGCGGCGGAGCCGCAAATCGATACAGCCCCGCGCCCCTTAGGGGGCGCCGCCGCTGCTGTGGGCGATGCAGGCCACGTCGATTCGGTCGGCCAGTTTGGCCAGTTCGATGGTGAGGGCGGCCACCGTGTCCTCGTCGAGGTTGTCCTGGCCCGCCTCCACGAGATGCAGCCAGCGACCCCCGACCGTGCGCAGCAGTTTGCTGACGTCGGAGGCGGCCACCTGCAACGTGCCGCGGTCGTCGACGATCAGAGGCAGAGTCACTTCGCGGTTCACAGAGGGGATCGTAGCCGCGGAACGCTCACGCTCCGTGCCATACCGTCGTGATGTTGCAGAACTCGCGGATTCCGTGCCCCGACAGTTCACGCCCGTACCCGGACCGCTTCACCCCGCCGAACGGGAACGCCGGGTGGGACGCGGTCATCCCGTTGACGAACACACCGCCCGCGTCGAGATCCCGTACGAGACGGTCCACCTCGGCCTCGTCCTGGGTCCAGACATTCGAACTCAGCCCGAAAGGTGTGTCGTTGGCGATCGCCAACGCCTCCTCCAGGTCGGCCGCCCGGTACAGCGTCGCGACCGGGCCGAACGTCTCCTCCTGGTGAATGCGCATCTCGGTCGTGATGTCGGCGAGGACGGTCGGCGCGTAGTACCAGCCGTGGTCCGTGAAGCCTTCCGGGCGTTCGCCACCGCACAGAACCGTCGCGCCGCTCTCCACGGCCTCGTCGACCAGTTCCTCCAGGTCGGTCCTGCCCTGCTCGCTCGCGAGCGGCCCGACCTCCGTGTCCTCGGCCAGCGGATCGCCGACCTTCAGCGTGGCCATGGCCGTCGAGAAGCGCTCCGCGAACGCGTCGAAGACGTCCGCGTGCACGATGAACCGCTTGGCGGCGATGCACGACTGCCCGTTGTTCTGCACACGCGCTGTCACCGCGACCTGCGCCGCCCGGTCGACATCGGCGGACGCCAGGACGATGTACGGGTCGCTGCCGCCCAGCTCCAGCACCGTCTTCTTGACCTCGTCCCCGGCGACGGCCGCCACCGCACGCCCGGCGGGCTCGCTCCCGGTGAGCGTGGCCGCCCGCACCCGGGGGTCACGCAGGATGTCCTCGACCGCGCCCGACCCGATCAGCAGCGTCTGGAAGCAGCCCTCGGGGAAGCCCGCCCGGCGGAACAGATCCTCCAGATACAGGGCCGTCTGCGGCACGTTCGAGGCGTGCTTGAGCAGGCCCACGTTGCCCGCCATCAGCGCCGGTGCCGCGAAGCGGATCACCTGCCAGAGCGGGAAGTTCCACGGCATCACCGCGAGCACCGGCCCGAGCGGCCGGTAACGGACCAGGGCTCGGGAGCCGCCGGAGTCCTTGACGTCGGCCTCGGCGGGCTTCTCGTCGGCGAGGAGTTCCTCGGCATGGTCGGCGTACCAGCGCATCGCCTTCGCGCACTTCGCGGCCTCCGCGCGGGCCTGTGTGACGGGCTTGCCCATCTCGACCGTCATGGTGCGGGCGACGTCGTCCCGGTCCTCGTCGAGCAGGTCGGCGGCCCGGTGCAGCAGCCGGGCGCGCTCGGCGAAGCCGGTCGTGCGGTACGTGCGGAAGGCGGCCTCGGCGGTCGCGAGCCTGCGCTCGATCTCCTCGCCGCCCATGGCCTCGTACGTCTTGATCGTCTCGCCGTTCGCCGGGTTCACCGTCGCGATGGGCATGGCTGGCCTCCTGGTTGAGGGCTGTCCTTCGACCTTCCCGCGCGCCGATGGCCCCCGCAACGCGTACGCAGGCCACCGACACGGTCTCAGCGCCCCGAGTGCTCCGTCAGCCGGTCCAGAAACCCGGTCTGGGCCGACACGATCACGGCCCGCGCCCGATCCAGCGTGAACCACTGGACCCGGTCCAGCTCAGGGAACTCCTGCTCCCGCCCCGACCCCCTGGGCCACTCCATCCGGAACGTGCCCGGCACGACAGCGGCCGGATCGAGATCCGCCTCGATCGCCCACGCCGTGACGACCTTCCCGCCGGCCTGCCGTACGTCACCCAGCGGCACGGCCTCACCGTCCGGCGGAGCCAGTCCCAGCTCCTCCTCGAACTCGCGCCGCGCCGCGTCCCAGGCGGTCTCTCCGTCCACGTACTCGCCCTTGGGAATCGTCCAGGCCCCGGCATCGCGCCGGGCGAAGAAGGGCCCGCCCATATGTCCCAGGAGCACCTCCACCACCGCGTCGGGCGCGGCCCGTCGGAACAGCAACAACCCGGCGCTGCGCTTCCCGTTTGGCTTCGCCCTCGCTGTCACCTTGTCGCCTCCGGATGCGCGGCCAGCAGGGTCTGTACGGTGTCGGCCTCGGCCGGGGTCTTGTCCTCCCGGTAGCGGACCACGCGGGCGAAGCGGAGGGTGACGCCGGCCGGGTAGCGGGTGGACCGCTGGAGACCGTCGTACGCGATCTCGACGACCAGTTCCGGCCGTACGGTCACCACCCAGCCGTCGTCCGACACCGCCAGCTCCTGGAGCCGCTCCGTCTGCCAGGTCAGCATCGCGTCCGTCATGCCCTTGAAGGTCTTGCCGAGCATGGCGAAGGTCCCGTCCGGGTTGCGGGCGCCGAGGTGGAGGTTCGAGAGCTTGCCGGTACGGCGGCCATGGCCCCACTCGGCCGCCAGCACCACCAGGTCGAGCGTGTGTACGGGCTTGACCTTCAGCCAGGCCGCACCGCGCCGGCCGGCGCTGTAGGGGGCGTCGAGGGCCTTGACCACGACACCCTCGTGACCGCGCGCGAGGGTGTCGGCGAGGAACTTCTCGGCGGCGGGGGTGTCTGCCGGGCCGCCGGCCAGGAGCCGCCGTACGCGCATCGGCTCCGGGACGAGGCGGGCCAGTGCCGTGTGCCGTTCGGCGAAGGGGAGGTCGAGGAGGTCGTGGCCGTCGATCGAGAGGGCGTCGAAGAAGACGGGGGAGACGGGTACGTCCCGGGCCGCCGTCTCCACGTCCACCCGTGAGCCGACGCGGCCGGCGGTCTCCTGGAAGGAGCGGGGCCGTCCGGCGGCGTCGAGGGCGATCACCTCACCGTCCAGGATGAACCGCTCGCCCCTCAACGTCCGTGCGGCGGCGGTCACTTCGGGGAGTCTGTCGGTGATGTCGTCGAGAGTGCGGGTGTAGAGGCGTATGTCGTCGCCGTCGCGGTGGACCTGGACGCGGATGCCGTCCAGTTTCTCCTCGACGGCGCAGGCTCCGAGCTTCTCGACGGCTTCTGCGACGGAGGTCGCGCTGTGGGCGAGCATGGGCTGGATGGGGCGGCCGACGGTGAGGCGGAAGCGGGCGAGGGCTGGTGGTCCGTCGGCGAGCAGGGCTTGCGCGACGGGCTGGATGGCGCCCGCGAGCATCACGGCCCGCCGTACGTCCGCGGGCGGTGCCTCGGTGGCGACGGCCAGCCCTTCGACGGCGACGGCGTCCAGGGCGCCCTGGCGTACCTCACCCGTGATGAGGCCGAACAGGAACCGCTGCTCGTCCGTGGTGGCCGCGGCCAGCAGCTCGCCGACCAGGCGTTTGCGTTCGGCCTGCGAGCCGGGTCCGGTGACCGTGCCGATGGCGGTGAGCCGGGCATCGACGTCGAGGACGGTGAGGGAGGGCTCTGTGGCGCCGGGGATTTGCTGGTCCAGTACTTTCCAGCCGATGCCGAGGCGTCCCTGCGGGAGGCGTCCCGCGAGGTAGGGGATGACGATGGGGACGTCGTCGGGGGCGGCGTCCCGGAAGAGTTCGGCGAGCAGGGCGATCTTGCGGGTGCGGGCGGAGGTGGCGGCGACTTCCTGGGAGACGTGGGCCAGCCGGGTGAGCAGCATGGAGCCATGGTGCAACGGGGGTGACGGGTTCACACCTGGACGGGCTTTGTCTCGCCCCCGCCGCCCCTACCCGTTCCCATCCTCGGGGGCTGCGCCCCCAGACCCCCCTTTCGGCCTGAACGGCCTCGTCCTCAAACGCCGGAC
>NZ_JBSFMT010000101.1:0-29992 GCF_053599695.1 Streptomyces sp. NPDC000878
GGACGGGGATCCATCGAGATCCGAGAGCTGCCTGATCCCGAACCCGGACCCGCCGCAGGAGATCGCCGAGTCGGTCGCATTCCTGATGCCGGCGGAACGGCGACATCACCGGCCGGCACGTCACTGTCGCCGGCGGCAGCGGTCCGGCGTCCTGACGGTGGAGAGCGGTCGGTCGCAAAGCGCCGCGCCGCTCATGTCAGGCCCTCTGCCTTCCCGGCGCACGCCGAGTGGCCGCTGTCGCTCTGCGCGCCCGATCTTTCACCCGACAACCGAGCACGAGCGAGGTTTGATATGACGACAACTGCGGCTTTCGGCTGGGGAAGCAGCCACCTCGACACAACGCCGGCGGGAGAGGTGAAACTCGACCCTGCAGAGCGGCTCGCCGTGCAGCAGACGCTGGCACGCTACGCCTTCGCCCTGGATCACGGAGATCTGTTGACGTTGGCGGGCGTCCTGACCGAAGACGCCACCTGGACGGCCAGCATCGCCGGTGAGGTCGAGCAGGGCCCCTTCGTCGGACACGCGGCGATTCTCGACCTGGTGCGCGAGGCAACGGAAGCGCAAACCGATCAGCGAAGGCACAACCTGATCAACATGGTCTTCCGCCGTGCGGACGCCGACACGGCAGTGGTGTGGGCCTACCTGATGCTGACGTCGAACGCGGTCGGGAGCGCGACCGTGATCGCGACCGGCTTCTACACGTTCACTCTGCAGCCTGCCGAAGGCGAGTGGCGTATCGCGAAGGTGTTCGTCGGTCTGGACAACGCCGCGTGAAGCTCAGCGACTGCTGAGGTATCGGTTCAGGGCAACTGTGATGTCGCTGGTGGGTGTATCCCAGTGCTATGCGGTATCCCGAAGGGGATGGCCAGCCGCTTGAACTGCGAGTACGCGGTCCGCTCGATCGAGGTCGAGATCCCCACCCGGCCCAGACGACAGCCCAACATCAAACCAACAACACCGAGTTGAACGGGTGACGGCTCCGCCCAACGCAGAACCCAAGATCAACAATTGGCGGCTTCGGTGTCGCCCGATCCGACCGCGTCCTCAGGAACGTAGACGGTGCGGGCCTTGCCGTATTTCGCGCAGGCTTGAACCGTGAACTCCGCCGCCCGGCCGAGCGGATTGACCCCGATGCCGAGCTCGGGCAGCAGCACCGTCGCCCACTCCTGCCGACGCGCCCCCGAGCCCAGGGCCAGATCGGACCCAGCGCGGTTGCGGTGCGGGGCCCAGCCCCGAAAGGCCGGGGCGACCCGAGAGTCCGGCCGCTGCCCACCCAGGCCGACGTCGCGGAAGCAGCGGTACTGATCAAGCGTGAGGTGCCGAATGTCCAGGTCCCGCCGGACCCGGGGCGCGAGCGGATTGCGGCCTCGGGCCGCCACCCGCACCGGCCGCCGTGACAGACATCCCTCGTCGACGGCGAACCCGAAGAACTGATCCAGCAGCCCGGACTCCTTGCCCCAGGCTGACGTACCAATGGGCCGTTCCTGTAACTGGGTCCGGACTCAGCGTGGAGCGGGCCAGATCGGCGTAGGACATGCTCCGGCCCCACGAACACAACGGCTCGACCGACATCATCGTCTCGCCGTCCAGGCAGATCGGTGTGCCATCCGAGATCGACCGGTGTACCAACACCCGGCCGCTTCTTCGCCGGACAGCACCGGACTCTCCAGATGGTTCTTCACCGCCTTCGAGTCCACCGAGAACAACAGCATCTTCATCCCCTGTGCGACAACACGGGAGACATGGGCATGTGACCGCGGCGGGATGTTGTCGATGAGGGCGCGGGTCTGGGTGACCTCGCCGGCGGTGCCCGCGGGGCCCTCGGTAGTCTCAGGAACTCGGCGGTTCCCGGCGAGCTGAGAGGTGATCCTCCGCCCCGTGGCTCACCATTGGGTGGTGTTTGCTGCCCGCCTTCCGACGGCGGACCGGCGTCAGCTTCCCCTCTTTCGCGCGTATGTGACGGCCGTCCACACAGGTCCTGGACCCGTTGAGTTCGCCGGCCGTCCTGAGTTCGGCAAGCACGATATCGGCAGCTGGTCGAAGACTCCGACCAGCTGCCGGCGGTCCGGGCGTCGGGGATGAGCGCGTTGTGGAAGCGCCGTGGGCGTTGAAGAAGGCTCAGTCGAGCAGTTCGGCGGCCCGTTCGGCGATGGCGTAGACGGTCGCGTTGGTGTTGGCCGAGGGGATGGACGGCATCACCGAGGCATCGGCGATCCGCAGTCCGGCTATTCCGTGTACGCGCAGGTTCGCAGGGTCGACGACTGCATCGGCGTCGGTTCCCATGCGGCAGGTGCCGGTGTAGTGGAAGTAGGGGCCGGTGGCCTTGCGGATGAACTCGTCCACGGATTCGCCGCTCGTCCCGGAGCCCGGCACCGCTTCCTGCTTGCGCCAGTCGGCGAACGCGTCGGCCTCCCCGATGCGGCGTGCAAGGGCCAGGCCCTTGCGCATGACGTCCAGGTCACGGTCGTCGCTCAGGTAGCCGGGGTCGACGACGGGAGCGCTGCCGGGATTGGCGTCCGCCAGACGCACGGTGCCGCTGCTGTGCGGAGCCATCGCGGAGAAAGCGATGGAGTAGCCGTTGGCCGGCGGCTGGCCCCATGCCGACGGGAGCGGTGCGGCGACGATGTAGACCTGAAGGTCCGGCCGGGCCGCGGCGGAGTCGCTGTACAGCAGGCCCATCATCTCGGCCGGCGGGTTGGCAGGAACGAACGGTACGGGCTGGATGGCCTCGTACACCACGCCCGCCATCGGATGGTCCTGCAGATGGGAGCCCACTCCCGGCAGGTCGGCGACGACGTCGATGCCGTGTTCCTCAAGGTGTTGTGCCGGGCCGATCCCTGACAGCATCAGGAGGTGTGCGGAACCGATGGCTCCTGCGGTCAGTACCACCTCGGTGGTGTCGACGGACCGGTGCTCGCCGCCGATGGTGTACTCGACGCCGGTGCAGCGGCCCGCGGTGGTGCGCAGCCGCTGCACGGTCGCGTCCGTGACGACGTCCAGGTTCGGCCGGTCGAGGAACGGACGGATGTAGGCGTCGGCCGCGCTCTGGCGGGCGCCGCCGGGCAGATTCATGTCACTCCACCCGAACCCGGTCTCCAGCCCGCTGCCGATGTCATCGGCGCGTGCGAACCCGGCCTCCACCGCGGCGTCGACGCCCGCCGTGGCCAGGGGATGGGGTTCCGGGACCGGGGCGACCACGACCGGCCCGTCCGTGCCCCGCACGGAGGCATTACGGCTGCGAGTGCTCTCGCTGCGGCGGAAATAGGGCAGCAGATCGTCGAAACCCCAGCCTGAAGCACCGAGGCCGGGCCATTCGTCGTAACCGGAGCGGTGCCCCCGCAGGTGATAGAGGCCGTTGATGCTCGACGATCCGCCGAGCGCTTTGCCGCGCAGTACGTCAGCGGCCCTGCCTGTACCGGCCTGCACGGTCGAGGCGCCCAGCCAGAGGGATGACGGGTCGAACCCCAGGAAGCCCCAAGGAGATGCCATCGTCTCGGTTGCGTCCCGGGTTCCGGACTCCAGCAGCAACACCCGCACGCCGGGGCGTTCCGAAAGCCTGGAGGCAATCACGCATCCCGATGTCCCCGCTCCCACCACGACATAGTCATAAGGACTCTTGACCATCACGTCTCCGCTTTCCACGGCAGCCTTGTCCGACCACCGGATTTCAGAAAATCAGCTCCTCGACGATCAAGGAACTGATTATGCTTATGTACTAAAGGGGTCTAAAAGTGAAGATGACTGTCTTCGCGTCAGCCCTGTGGGTCACCCAGCCGTGTCCGGGCTCGGCGCGCAGAAGCCGTGGAACCGGCTGATCAGCAGCGAGCAGGATCCAGTGGAGCACGGCTGTCCGGATGGAGGCCCGCCACCCGCCCCTGCTGGTGTGAGCGTTGCTGGTGCTGACAGACACCGAGGTGACCCGGTGGCAAACGATCACCTTGATCCGGCGGGCCTGGGCACGCCCGATCCGCACACTGCCGATCACCCCATTGGGGATGTCCATGTCGGCGCCGGTACCTGCGATGACGGCCACGCGGCCGGAATTCTCTTGGTTCACGAGTTTCTCGTCTTTGGTGTGTACCCGTCGAGGAACAGCCCGGGTGTTCCCTCTGCCGTCGAAGCTTAGGAAAACCGACACAGCACGCACTTGAACCACCGCGACGTCCGTTCGGAACCTGAGCGCCATAAGACAACGTTGGAGCACATACTTCGGTTCGTTCACGGGCGGGCAGGGTGGGGGTGCCGACGTAATTGGGGTGGCTGTGCCGAAGTATTCGCGGTGCGTGTGCCGGCGGGGGTCTCGCGGCGGGCGGGTCGGTCACGGTCACGAGGGTGGCCCGCAGCATCGTCGAGTTCGGCGTCCTCATCGACAACCCGAACCTGACTGAGGCTGTTGAGCGCCAACTGTTGCAGGCGCAGGAGCCGCGCTACGAGCGGGTTGCCGACTGCGCCCCAGGCGGAGCGCGTTGATCACGGGATTGTCCGGATGACACAACTCTGCGGCCCCGAGCACGCCTGTGACCGCACGGCGGATCGGGACCCGTTTGCACGATCGCTGCACGCTTGGCCACCACACGGCCACCACACCGAACCCGACAGGCCCGAGCCGACCGACAACACGGAACAAAAGGCCAGATCAAAGCCCTGTGAATCGAAACGGCCACTGGCCGTCGATCCCAGACCTACGCATTGCGATGCGTAACCCAAAGATGCCCGATCAGCCCGGATTCCAAGGTCAACAGAAACAAGAAACCCCAGGTCACGGCGAGTGAGTCCTGGGGTTCCTCGGAGCCGCCTTCGGGATTCGAACCCGAGACCTACGCATTACGAGTCGGCACATGATCTACTCAGATCATCTCAACCTTACTCACGCTGCGTGATACCAGCAGCTCACAGGCCATCCGCGTACTCGGCCCTTCTCAGTCCTTCTCGATCGTTCTTAATCCTCATGTTCCCACCACGTTCCCATCGGACCCTGGGAACGGCCGGCGTGCACCTTACCGGGACAGGGCGACACCCCGCTGAGCGGCCAGATCCGCCGACGGGCCGAGGGGTTTCGAAGCGGGGAGCTACACACCCGCATTGGGATGAGGCAGGCGCCCCACCCCCTGCACCCGGGGTGGAGCCAGTGACCGTTATCGCAGGTCAGACGCGCAATGACAGCGTAGCGCAGCCACCGGGAAAAGTGTCGGACCGTTCCGCAAGCGCATCCGCCTGGCTGGGCACCAGTCCGCATGTCCTCACGCGTCAACGGCTCTTACTGGCCGCGCCCGGAAGCACACCCCCGCAGCAGAGTGCCCACGTCGAAACAAGATCGCTACCGCGCCCGGGGCCTGACCGCCCCGTCGCGAGCAGTCATCCTGCGGGTCCGGATACCCCGGACATCGGTCGGATCAGTGCTCGATGAGCCGCGGGTTGAGTTCGACGGCGCCAGTCGGCTTCGCCGGCCACGGCTGCTCGCGGAGGATGTCGAGATATGCGGTGGCTGCAGCGGACCAGGAGGTGCGGGTGAACGCGGTCAGTTCGGCGCCGATCGGCGGGGTGAGACGGCGGGTTACCGGCTTCAGCTCCGGCGGGACGTTCCAAGCTGGTACCAGCGCGGTGCCGAGGCCGGCGGCAGCGAGTCGGGCAGCCGCTTCGACTCCGGGAGTGGAGACGACACCCCGGGGCTGGAACCCCGCGCTGCCGCAGGCGACCAGCACAGAGTCGGCGGGGCCGAAGTCGCGCTCGTAGAGGACGAAGGGGCGATCGGCCAGTTCGTCAAGCCTGAGTTGGGTACGAGTCCGCAACAGGGGGTCGTCCGCAGGCAGGACGGCCACGATCTCGTCCCAGCCGAGGACGACGACGGGACCGTCCCATCGAGCCGGCCGCGGTGCGATGCCGAGGTCGGTCAGTCCGCGGGCCACGCCCTCCTGGAGCAGCAGGCGCCCCTTGAAGCAATGGATCCCCATCGGGACGGCTCGGTGACGGTCGTGCCACTGCTCGATCGAGCCCAGCAGCGGTCCGGTGAGGTGTGAGACCAGTGCGCCGACCTCAAGGGTGCCGCCCTCCAGGTCGAGGGCCTCGCGAACGGTCTGGCGCGCGTGCTCGGCCGCTGCCACGACGGCCCGCGCCTCAGGCAGGAGGGCACGTCCGGCCGGAGTGGGCTGCACGCCGTGCGGAAGGCGCTCAAGGAGGTCGCCGCCGAGGTCGCGCTCAAGGGCGCGGATCTGCTGGGAGAGCCAGGGCTGGGAGATGGACAGCCGCTTGGCCGCTCGTGTCAGGGATCCCTCTTCGACGACGGCCAGCCAGTAGGCGAGTTGCTTGAGATCGGGAAGCATGGATCCTCCATTGCGAATCCCAATGGACGGCAGTCGATGTTCGTCTTTGTCCAATGGGTCGCTTCATCCTACTGTGATGCCACGCGATATTTCCGGCAGCGGTTCGCAGGCCGATATGCGTTCGCCAGGCAGTCCGCTCAGTGCAGAGCGGTTCCCCTTTCGCCCTTTCTCACGCTGCCGCCTGGCCCCATTTTCTTGATCAGAAGGCTGGAGAGAGATGTCGGTGGATCCAGGGCCAGGACCGAGCGGATTGTGCTTTGAACCAGCAGCTCAAATCGCCGCCCGTTTGCGAAGCGGTGACGTTTCGGCACGCGAAGCCGTCGGCGAGTTCCTGGAGCGCATCGAAAAGCGTGACCCTGAGCTCAACGCGTATATAACCGTGCTTGCCGATTCCGCTCTGGAGGCGGCACGGCGGGCCGACGAGGCGCTGGCCCGAGGCGACGAGGTCGGCCCGTTGCACGGCGTTCCGATCGCCATCAAGGATCTCTACGACTTCAAGGCCGAAGTGCCGAACACCTTCGGATCCTCGCTGTTCGCGGATTTCGTCCCGTCCTCGGACGCCACCGACATCGCCCGGCTGGAGAGTGCCGGTGCGATCGTGCTCGGCAAGACGAACGTGCCGGAGTTCGGGCACAAGGGCACCACGGACAACACGCTGGTCGGCCCGACCAGCACTCCGTTCGCCATCGGCAAGAACGCCGGAGGGTCCTCCGGAGGCAGCGCGGCCGCGGTCGCGGACGGCCTCGCCGCGGTGGCTCAGGCGTCCGATGCCGGCGGGTCGATCCGTATCCCCGCGGCGTGGTGCGGGGTGTACGGGTACAAGGCCACGTTCGGCGTCGTACCGCGGGCGGCCCGCCCGAACGCTTTCAAACACGCACCCCTGGCAACCAGCGGGGTGGTGGCTCGAACGGTCGCCGACGCGGCCCTGCTGCTCTCGGTCATGGCCGACGGCTGGGACCCGCGCGATCCGTTCAGCGTGCCCGCCGGGCCGGTCAACTGGGCAGCCGCCATGGCCGGTGATCTGACGGGCCTGCGTATCGCCTACAGCCCCGACTTCGGCGGGTACCCCATCGACAGCCGGGTCGCCACGGTGGTCGACGACGCCGTACGGGCGTTCACCGAGGGGGGCGCGGACATCGAGCCGGTCGACTTCGCCATGCCGTGCTCGCCACAGGAGCACTGCGACATCTGGCTGCGCCAGACCGCCTCGTCCAACCTCGACCTCCTGCAGCTGTTCGACGCCCGGGGCATCGACATCCTCGGGAGTCACCGGGATTCGTTCGCCCCGGAATTCGTCGCCCTCCTGGACAGAGGCCTCACACTGTCGACGGACGACATCCTGCGGGACCGGGTGCTGCGTACCCAGATCTTCGACGCACTGGAACTCTGTCTCGGCCGGTACGACCTGTTGCTGACACCGACCGTCGCCGTCCCGCCCGTCGACAACGCGGCGTCGGGACGCACGCTCGGCCCCACGGAGATCAACGGTGTGAGCGTCGACCCGACCATCGGCTGGTGCCTGACCTACCCCCTGAACCTCACCGGGCATCCAGCGGCCTCCATCCCCGCGGGGCTCACCCCGGAGGGGCTTCCCGTAGGGCTGCAGATCATCGGCCGGCGCTACTCGGACGCGACCGTCCTTGCAGCGAGCGCCGCGTTCGAACTCATCCGTCCCTGGAGCCATCTGTACCCGGGCCTCTCGGGCACCGACACCTCGCGCCGACACCACGTCGGCCGACGACAGGCAGGAGAAGGACGTTGACGGTCATGCCGCACCAAAGTCGCCCGAGCCAGAGCACCCCGGCCGCGCGCCGAGTCAGACGTACGCTCACCGCCGCACTGCTCGTCGCCGCTTCTACTGCCATGGCGGCCTGCGGCAGCAGTGCCTCGCCGACGGGCACCGCCGCAACCGCGGAGGAATTCAGTGCCGACAACCCCATGAAGGCGGTCTTCCTCTACGACGGCACCCCGCAGGACGGCGGCTGGGACCAGTCCTGGGACACCGCGCGGCAGGCTGTGCAGAATAAATTCGGTTCTCGCGTGGAACTGGAATTCAAGACGAAGGTCCCCGAATCGACGGAGGCCGCGCGGGTCATCGATCAGGCTGTCCAGGACGGCGCGGACCTGATCGTCGGCATCTCCTACGGATTCGGCAAGTACATGACTGCCGCAGCGAAAAAACACCCCACTACCCGCTTCTATCAGTACAACTGGCAGAGCGCAGCCGACAAGAACTTCTCCGGCGTGGGACTGCGTACAGAGGACAGCTACTACCTGCTGGGCATGGCGGCGGCCGCGGTGAGTGAGAAAGGGAAACTGGGAGTCGTCGGTTCTTTTCCGATTCCCGCCCTCATCCGAGAAGTCAACGCCTTCGAACTCGGAGCCAAGCAGATCAACCCGAAGGCGACCGTTCGCGCGGTCTTCGTCAACTCGTGGTTCGACCCCCAGAAGGACCTGCAGGCGACAAAGGCGCTGACGTCCAGCGGTGTCGAGGCGATCGGGAACCTGGTCGGCGACCAGGCCATCCAGCGGACCGCCCAGGACCAGGGGATCCCGTGGGTCGGCGACACCACCGACACCCGCGATGTCGCCCCCAAGACATATGTGGGGCTTTCCTCGTGGACCTGGAAGAGCGAGTTGGAGCGCGTGATCGGCTCGGTCCTGGACAACTCCTGGAAGCCGGGCTACCGCTACGTGGGTATCTCCGACGGCGCGATCACCATGGCTCCGTGGGGCTCCTACTACAAGAGCCATGCGACGGCAGCGGAGCAGGCCGAGATCACCAAGGCGCAGACCGCCATGGAACGCGGCGAGCTGAAGGTCTTCGACGGGCCGGTCACCGACGCCACCGGAAAGGTACGCGTCCCTGCGGGAAGTACTCCGAGCGTCGCTGATCTGGAAGCGATGGACTACCCGGTCCAGGGCGTGAGCGGAATCAAGACCAGCAACTGAGCGAGATCCCGCAGCACCACACGAACCCTGGGAAGGATCGATGACCACCGCTGACATACCCGCGCCCACCGAGGCCGGACCGGGTACGCCCTCACCGCCGGCAATCGCCGCCCGCGGCGTCACTCGCCGCTTCCCCGGCGTGATCGCCAATGATCGCGTCACCTTCGAGGTGCTGCCGGGAGAGATTCACGCGCTGCTCGGTGAGAACGGCTCCGGCAAGACAACCCTGTGCAAGATCCTCACCGGCCTGTACCGGCCCGATGAGGGCGAGGTCGCCGTCAACGGGCAGCCCGTACGGTTCCGTTCGCCGCGTGACGCCGACGACGCGGGGGTGTTCATGGTCCACCAGCACTTCAGCCTCGTCGACCGCTTGACCGTCGCCGAGAACGTCGTGCTCGGCAGGTCCGGCCGCAGGCGCTTCCTCCTCGACCCCCGAGCGGCCGAGGAGGAAGTGGCAGCCGCCGCCGAGCGGTTCCACCTGAGTGTCGCTCCACGCGCCTTCGTGGGGGAGCTGTCGGTCGGCGAGCGCCAGCGCGTGGAGATCCTCAAGGCCCTCTACCGCGGCGCACGCACACTGATCCTCGACGAACCCACCACCGTGCTCACTCCACGGGAAAGCGAAGAGCTCTTCACCAACCTCCGTGGTCTGGCGCGGGACGGCGGCTCGATCATCTTCATCTCCCACCGGCTGCGCGAGGTGACGGCGGTCTGCGACCGGGTCACTGTCCTGCGCAAGGGCCGCACCGTCGGCACGGTCCGCGTCGAGGGAGAGAAGACCGACCCGCGCCACCTGGCACGCTTGATGGTCGGACGCGAGGTGTCCCCCGCCTCACGCGACCGTTCCACCCACGCCCACGCCCACTCCCCCGAGCCCGAGCCGGTGGTGCTGGAAATCGACCGGGTCAGCGCCAACGACGACACCGGCCGCCCACGGGTGCGGGAGATCTCCCTCAGCGTGCGCCGAGGCGAGATCGTGGGCATCGCCGGGGTGGCCGGCAACGGCCAGCGGGAACTCGCCGAGGCGATCACCGGCCTGCGGGCCCGCAGCGCGGGGCGCGTCACCGTCGCCGGACGCGCCCTGCCGAGCGGCAGCCCACGCGACGCGGCGGACGCGGGCGTCGCCTACGTACCCGAGGACCGGATGGGTACCGGGCTCGCCCCCGGACTACGGATCACCGACAACCTCATGCTCAAGTCCCACCGTCGGCCGGAGTACTCGTACGGCCCGTTCATCCGTTCCAAGCGAGCCGCCTCCCACGCCCGTGAGCTCATCACACGCTTCGGGATCAAGGGCAGGTCGGACGACGAGGTGCGCCGACTCTCGGGCGGCAACGCACAGAAAGTGCTGCTCGCCCGCGAAATGTCCTCCAGCCCCAAGGCCCTGGTCGTCGCCGCGCCCACCCGCGGCCTCGACGTGGCCGCGATGGACACCGTGCGCACCTTGCTTCTCGAGGCGGCTGACAACGGACTGTCGGTGCTCCTCATCAGCGAAGACCTCGACGAAGTGCTCGACCTCGCCGACCGGGTGGCGGTCGTGTTCGACGGCCGCGTCATGGGCGTCGTCGACCGCGGCCGCACCGGCTTCGACAGCGCCCGTCGCGACGGGATCGGCCTGATGATGGCCGGGATGGAGGCGGCCACGTGATCCGCTTCGAACGGCGCCCCGACAGCCCACGCCGGCCGGCGGCGTCCGTACCCCCCGCCGTCGCACTCACGGCATCGGCGGTTCTCGTCGGCTGCGTCCTGCTGGCCACCGGCCACGACCCGATTCACACCTACCGGTCAATGATCCAGGCCGCCTTCACCGATCCCGGAGCGTTCTCGGCCACACTGCTCAACGCCACGCCCCTGCTCTTCACCGGCCTGTGCGCGGCCGTGGCGTTCCGTATGCGCCTCTACAACATCGGCGGAGAGGGACAGCTCTACATGGGAGCGGTCGCGGCCGCCGGCGCGGGTCTGGCCCTGGGCGGCCGGCCCGGACCCCTGATCCTCGCGGGAACGATCACCGCGGGCGTCCTGGGAGGCGCACTGTGGGCCGCGATCCCGGGCGTCCTGCGCGCCTGCCTCAACGCCAACGAGATCCTGACCTCGTTGATGCTCAACTATGTCTCCGGGCTACTGGCCTACTACCTGATCTTCGACAGCCGCTCCTACTGGCGCGACGTCACCTCGACCAGCGCCTCGGTCTTCCCCCAGGGCAAGACGATCGACACCGCGGGCTGGTGGCCGCAGGTGACCCTCGGTGGCACCGTCCTGCCCCTCGGCCTCCTCGTCGGGCTCGGCGCCGCCATCGCACTGTTCGGCACCCTCCGATGGACACGCTTCGGCTTCCAGCTCCGGGTCATCTCCGACTCACCCGAGGCTGGGCGGTACGCAGGGCTGCGCACCACCCGCACCATCGTGGTGGTGATGCTCCTGTCAGGCGCGTTCGCGGGATTCGCCGGTGCCAGCCAGGTGGGCGACTTCAGCCACACGCTCGACCCCCAGGGCCTGCAGGACGCGTCCTTGGGCTATACCGGCATCGCCGTTGCCGCCCTGGGAAGGTTCAATCCGGTCGCGGTGATAGGCAGTTCACTGCTCTTCGGTGCGCTCACGAATGCCGGCTTCAAGCTGCAGGGCTCCGCTTTCCCGCAAGGGCTCGTCGGGATCACGCAGGGGATCGTCCTGTTCTGCCTGCTCAGCGCCGAACTGCTGGCCCGCTACCGGATCCGCCGACGCCGACCCGCCGATTCCAGCGACCCGGAGCCCGGGACGGCCCAGTCGGCATCCCCGGAACTCCCGGCCGAGAGCCAGAAGCAGAACCCCGATATCCGCCCCCTCCCCGAACCCACGGCGAAGCCATGAACGACACACTCCTCATCACCCTCATCACCTCGGGCATCGTCTACGGGACCCCTCTCCTCATCGCCGGCCTGGGCGAGCTGCTCACCGAACGGTCGGGCGTCCTCAACCTCGGCATCGAAGGCATGATGCTCGTCGGCGGTATCACGGGCTTCTGGGTGTCCCAGAAGACTGGCGGCCCGGGATGGAGCGCCATCCTCCTGGCGCTGCTCGCCGCCATGACCGCCGGGGCGCTCATGGCGCTCATCCACGCCTTCGTGACCATCACCCTCCAGGCCAATCAGGTGGTCTCCGGGCTGGCTCTCAGCATCTTCGGTGGAACGGCGGGACTTTCGTCCTACCTTGCCGACGCCGGTGATCTGGGGGGCCGTTCGGGCAAGCACCAACTCAACGGCATCAATCTGCTCGGGCTGAAGGACATACCAGTCCTTGGCCCCGTCCTCTTCCACCAGGACATGCTCGTGTACGTGTCCTGGACACTGGTCGCCGCCATCGCGTTCTACCTGAGCCGGACCCGGCCGGGGCTGCACGTCCGGGCGGTCGGGGAGGCACCGCGCGCCGCCGACGCCATGGGCGTCAACGTCACCGCCTACCGTTATGCGCACACTCTCGTCGGCGGAGCACTGGCCGGCCTGGGAGGTGCCTACTACGCGCTGGCGATCACTCCGACCTGGACGGACGGCATCACGGCAGGCGCCGGATGGATCGCCCTCGCTCTGGTGATCTTCGCGTTCTGGCGTCCCGCCCTGGTGCTGGCGGGCGCGTATCTGTTCGGAGTCGTGAGCAGCCTCGGATTCAACCTCCAGGCACACGGAGTCACTCTCCCACCCGAACTCTTCGCGGCGCTGCCCTACCTGACGACAATCCTCGTCCTCGTCCTCGCGTCCAGCGTCTGGGCAAAGCAGCGGCTGGGCGCTCCAGCGGCACTCGGGCAGCCCTACATCCGCGAGGACCACTGAGGACAGGCCGCCCGAAGAAAACCCCGCCCCGGGCCGCCCGATCGGTGACATGCGGCGAATGCTGGGCCGTCATTCCGTAGAGCAGGACAAGTCGGCTTGACGCGTGCCGAGACCGTCAGTCGGCGGTCCCGAGCCGGACCACCCAGCGCATCGGTTGGCCCGTCACGCTCGCGATCCGGTCGTAGTCGCCGTCGTAGTGCAGGACGGTTGCGCCGTTGCGTTCGGCGGTCGCGGCGATGACCAGGTCCGAGACCGACAGGGCCTTCCAGTTCCCGGCCGCGATGAATCGCGTCCGCACGTCCAGCGCACGATCCCAAGCCTCGTCGGGAGTAGGCAACCAGTCGAAGCCCCGCATTTCGTCACGGATACGTTCCGCGTCCGCCTTGGACCGTGCGCTGTGCAGAACCTCAAGCTCGACAGCTCCGCACACGGCCAGCGGTCCCGCGTTGTGCAGCGGATCGATCACGGCTCGGACGGCCCGCTTCGGATAGCGGGCAAGGGCAGACTTGTCGATGAGGTACCGCTCGCTCATGCGGCCTGGTGCGGGTCGTCCGCCGTCTCGACCGGACCGGTCAGGTCGGGCAGCCCGCCCTCAGCGAGCCAGCCCAGGAAGGATCCCCGCTTCCGACGCTTGATCACATCCTCCAAGGCCGCGTTCACTGTCGCGACCTTGGTCGTGGTGCCGAAGATCTCGGCCGCCGCAGCGAGCATCTCATCGTCGACGTCGATGGCGGTTCGAGCCATACGTCCTCCTGGTCCAGTGCACCGCGACTTGCCCGCGATATCAAAATCCACGACAGGCGATATCAGATGGAGACAGGTCACCGCTCTTCACCTACGCACAGTGAACGAGCCGCCAGTCCACCTTCAACTCAGACCGCCCCGCTTGAGACGCGAACAGGCACAGAAAGGAGAAAGCCCACCACAACCGACGTTCCCAGGATGTTCCCATCCGGCACGCAAAAAGACCTTCCGCGATCTTCACGGAAGGTCTCAATGGCTTTGACCTGGGGCTTCTTGAGCCGCCTTCGGGATTCGAACCCGAGACCTACGCATTACGAGAGCCTGCAAGATCATGACGGGTGATGCTCAGTGATCACTGTCAGTCCTGTTCTCCCTGGCCAGAGACTTGTTTGACCGCGCTGGCATGACGCCAGATCCAATGGATGCTTCCCCGTCCGCTCCCGCATCGCTCACGCAGTCCAGCGCCTCCCGCCTTCAGGACCCGGGCCTGAGCTGCGTCTCTATCTCCTCGACTCGGCGACGCGTCGCCTCAGCCTTGCGCTCTTCGCGCCGGAGCTTCTCCTGAGCAGCTGCCAATTCTCCAGCCAGTCGCTGCCGATCCGCTGCTGCGCGATCAGCCTGGATGGCCTCATCGGTGGAGGCCGGGCCCACACGGACGCACTGCACAATGCCGCGGCGTTCACCGCACTCCGGGCAGTCGACAACGCGAGTCGAGACGCAACTGTTGCTGCGGTGCTGAACGTGCTTGGCAACGTGGTCACATGTGAGTGTCAGGTCCCAGGTGTCGAGATCCTTCTTGCGTTCCACGTCAGAGCCTTAAAAGGGGTATCCACACGGGCCCCTCGCCGATCAACCTGGGCCGGGCCGGCTCAAAGCACCACCTGATCACCGACGAGCACGGCACCCCGCTCGCGGTCATCCTGACCGGAGGCAATCGCAGCGACGTCACCCAGTTGCTGCCCCTCCTCGACGCAATCCCACCGGTCCGCGGCCGGGTCGGCCGGCCCCGCCGCAGACCGGACTCACTCTTCGCCGACCGCGGCTAGGACCACGACATCTGCCGCGACCATGTCAGCGCCCGCGGCATCGTGCCGGCCATCGCCCGTCGAGGCACGCGCCTTGGCACCGGGCTAGGCACCTACCGGTGGGGGGCAAGCGCACCTTCGCCTGGTTCCATGGATTCCGACGACTACGGATCCGCTGGGAACGCAGAGCCGACATCCACGAAGCGTTCCTCAAACTCGCCTGCCGCCTCATCACCCACCGACAACTCGGCTCTTTGTATTAGCCGTCGTTAGGGCTTCCCAGTCAAGGCTTCTACCACTCGTTGTCGTTGCCTGCTGCGATCCATAGCACCTGAGAGGCGAGGCGGTTTAGATCATCGCTATGTCTTTCACTCGCGAATTCGTCAGCCGGGTCCAGCTGAGGCAGCTGACGGCGAATCGCTGCTACGACCTGCTCGGTGGGAAACCACTCGGGTAGTTCGTTAATTTGACAGGAGGCACCAGAGTATTGCCATGTTTGCAAATCCCGTTGCTCGCTCCATTGCGCCATGCCATCGAGCATAACCGGCAGTAGTCCCGCATCATGGCCAATCGCGGTTACCAACGTATCCCGCACTGCTGCAATGCTACTGAATTGGGCTGCCATAGAAAGGAGTCGCCGCGCGTGAGCCTTGTTGTCCACCCAGACATCAGACACTTTCCAAGTCTCGGCTAGCAGCAATCGCATTGCCTCCGCGCGTGCTTCTTCCTGCAAGGTGCCCCTTTCGGAACTCTTGGCCGTGATCATGAGATGCCGGAGAAGAGCAACAGCGCAGGCGAGAGGTCGAAGTTCAGCGGCCTGCTGAACTAGAAAACGATAGGTTTCATCATCGGCGTTGCGGGCTACTCTCGCGGCATGTCGCGCGGTCGATTCGAGCCCAATCCCCAAAAGTGATGGGATTTCAGGCAAGCCCACTACCAGAGACATTCCATCCACCAGCCGGTTGTACAGCTCGGCGTTATAGGGACGGTGAGTCACCCTTACCCATGGCCCCGCCAAATCGACGAGTTCGTGGTGTTCCCGGGCAGCACGCTGTTGTTCTGTCTCCTCCGGCTCCGTCATAGCCTCTCGTTCGGGAGGCATGGGCGCTTCATCGCCGCGCCATGCGGCACTCAATGCTTGCGAAGCTCGTTGCAATTCGGTGACCGTTTCGGGCCAAACTTCGTCATCCTGGATCGGTGGGCGGCCTGGCCAACGTCCAGCAGCGGCGATTAGCTTCCCAGCTTGGGCCTCAACCCAATTGCACCAGAGTGTTAGCCGTTTGTCGGCAGCAGCAACTGCATGAAGCTCGGCCACCAGATTGGCGGCCAGGGGTTCCAAGGTCGCCACATTCTCGCTGAGGGCTGCCTCTAGCGCCTCTCGGTATGGCTTGGTCTCCATCATGGATGGCTCTACCTGTACACGCTCGCCGTCGGCGTCGTAGGCACGCATTGACCTGGTCGTGCGCTCGCGCAAAGCTCGCCAAGCCTGAGCAGCCTCGCGAGGGACACGCCGCTGTTGGCTTCCGGTGGCCACCATCAACCCGACACAGCGTGCCGCTGCCAGGACTGTTGTCGCGCCAGCGGTAGCAACGCCCACCTGATGCGGGTCAAAGGACGCGGCGGATGCCTCCGCCGCTTCAGCGTCGTTCAGCGGCCAAGCCCGTTGGATCTCTGCGTACTCGTCAAGCTGAGCCTGTTTCCACTCCCGCAGCGTCTCCGCTGGAAAGTGCTCGGGGGTGTCATCGACTTCGGAAGCATGCTCGACACACAGCAACAGCAAGTTGTCCTCGCTGCGGTTCTCCTCCTCAGTCATTTCAGGCGCCCAGCGCGGCCCACCTTCACTGCGTGCATGGATGTGCGCAACACGGCTGTTGAGGATGCGCTCGCCAGTCTCGTTGCTCAGCCGGTACAACGGCCGACTGCACGACGGCTCACCGCAGCGAAACGCGGTGCCGTACAGCTGTTTCACGGTCGCGTCCGTCGGCTTCGGATGCACGATCGGGGGACGACGCTCAGATCCACTATCTGCCACCCAAGCATTGTCCCCGACCACGGACCAGAGCGGCTCCAGACGGTCTCCAAGCTCATCCGACACTATCCACGGCGACGTCCTCATACCGAGCCGAACGCTCAACTCCGGCGCTGGGCACGGCCATCAGGGCCGATCCACCTCATTGTGAGGCGCTGTTATCGCGCCAATCGAACCAGTCAGTCCTGCTCGCAGATAGTCGCCCTCTCGGAGCCACTACCTCCGTAGAACTACTTCACTTCATAGAACGCGAACTGCCACAGGAAGTCTTGACTAATTTTGCTGTTTGTCCAACAGACTAGGATCGAAAGCATCTCTCGCTTCACGCTGAGCCATACGTGAAAGCAACGCAGACCGATATGGCTCCCTTAGGCGGGTGACTCGCCTGATTCCGTAATGGATCGCATTCTCGTGAACCGATATTAGCGATGACAGATCCGGCCAGGCGCCAGTTCCCGTTAGGGCTCGGGTCAGCGCCTCAGCTCCACCTTCAGGAATACTATGTGGCTGCATTCCCGAGTACTGCTGTACAGCCTTTCGAACCACCTTCTGAAGAATGGCGAAGCGCTTTTGCCAGTTAGGGAGCACGTGAGGCGACACTTCCTGGCCCACTCTCATACGGGCGCACCCATCAGAGTTGAACGCGCACATATCGAGCGCTACCAACGGGACGATCCGCTGCTGGCTGAGCCTCACCTCTACCCCCGCCCCGGTATCTTTATCGAAAAAGGGCAGATCAAACGCTGTCGCCGAACTTCCGCCCGGCTGTGAAATAACGCGATCACTCGGAGGTCTCAGCGGGGCTACACGCACGTAGGCCAAATCGTTTGATCGCTGCCCTTTCGAGCGAATCGCCAGATCACACGGCTGCGCCAGGAGAATTAGATACTGGACTGGATGAGACCTAGCAGGCGCTAGGGCCTGGCCTTCGTTCGTTACGGAATCCACCGAGTCGGCCTTCTCGAATTCACTCGGCGTCGTTTCGAACTGCTCAAGCGCAAAGATGTCTCCCGCTTCAACCGGGAAGAACAGCTCATTCAGATGCTCAGGAGAGTCATAGTACTCCAGGCGCTCGATCTGCGCGAGCTCCTGCCGAACTCGATCGCGATCTGGAATCTCAGGCAGCTTGACCCGACTCAGCGACGTGATCAATGTGCTTGACTCGTGAACTTGGATGTTGGCTCGGAGTTTGGCACGGACACTGTCCTGAGTAAAGGCACTAGTGACTCGAAGGAGAGTCTCAGGCCCCCAAGCTCCATCCCTTATTCGATCACCGGTGAGCGCCGCCTCAAGGGTGTAAGGGTCGATCCCGCGGGCATGTTCATGAGCTTGGGTCCATACCTCTTGGACCGCCTCCTGGACATGATATTGGATTTGCTCAAGTGCAGGCGCAAGGAGGGTCAGCTTGAGCATGCGCGGGAACTCCGTCGGCGCCTGCGACAGTCGCGCTTTCCCGATAACGAGGAAGCGTGACGAGTTATCCTGGAATTTATCACTCAGATTCCTCCAGGTCGTCACCTCAGCATCAGAATTAGAAACTGTGTGGGTGAGTAGGCCGATTCTCCAGTTACTCGGGGCCTGAGCTAGAAGCCTTTCGACTTCACCCTCACCTGCATCTGTAGCTGCACCCTCGCGGCTGAAGTCCCGGTCAAAAAGCACCAGGGTACTCTTCTCGTCTGCCAGGAGATGTGATCGGCGCTCCCGCCACTCCTGCAGGGTAAGAGTTAGGTATTCACTGGGCTTCGCCAGAAGCTCGCGCAATGTGGAGGCCGCGTCAGGATCCTGCTCAGGACCCTCGTCAGGAACAGGAGACCCCAATTGCGCATCGACCACATCCATGATCTTCAGCTGCAAGGCTTCCCCTATTCCGTCCCAGTTGTCCTCAAGTAGAGAGACGGCAAGGGCAGTAGGTAACTCTGCCTCTGAGAGTGGAGAGAGAACTTCAGACACACCAGCAATCTTCGCCTTGTCCTCTGCGGTGAGAAGATCAGCCTTTAAGGCGGATGTAACCTCATCCACAGATCGAGACACTGCGGCATAGCAATCATCCACGCAAATGACGCGAGCAATACCTGAATGTTTCAATAGCTCTTGAGAGGCATTCCTTGCTGAGGCCACGTCAACTACGACGCGGGGCAATTGTGCCGGAACTACTACGGGGCCAGTGCTGTTGGCCGGCACATCTCCCTCCGCGCCTGTCGCCTCATGCTTTAACACGAATCCCCCCCAGGTCGAGCTCGAACTTGTATAGGTTTCCACTGACGTTTCGCTCAGGCACCAAGGTGATGGAGGCACCCTCAGATCCGAGAAGTTGTGTTACTACGTAGAGACCGATTCCGCGGCCTTCAGTCCTCTTTTTTGTTGACACGAACGGCTCGAACAGACTCGCTTCAACAGCTCGATCGATTCCACGGCCGTTGTCATACACCACCACGTACGGCGCTTGCACTTGAATCGTGATGCAAGGTTCTTTAACGGCACCTACACGGTACGCTTGCAACAACCAGTATTCGCTGTTCAGCAATAGATTATCGAGGATCTGGGTGAACTTACCGCGGTTGATCTCCACGAGAAAGTCACGCGGAGACTCAACTACCACGCTAATCGGTCCATCGTTCCAACGCTGCTTGTGATATTCGGCGATCTCTTGACAGAAGACACCGACAGCAAAACGCTCACGCCGCTCACGCATATACCGCAGCGAGGGGTTGAGGTGCGCGAGTTGACGCTTAAGTCCGCTTACAGCAGACTCCACATGGTGCAAGTAAGAGGCAACGCGTCGGTCCGCGATCTGCTGTTGAGCGACATACCGGCGCAGCTGGGCTGTACGAGTTTTCAGTCCATCCGCTATGTGCGCGATCTCATGTGAGAGTGCCTCGGCCGTCAGTCCCAGAGAAACTGTCTCCCAGGTCAATGCCAGCTGCTCCTTAAGCTGGTCATCCTGAGCCCGCAGAATGTCAGTGATGGCGCCTTCTGACTCTAGAGACTCGACGAGGCTCTCGACCTCTGCAACCGTCTCGCTAGTCCGTCGATCCGCTTCCTGTAGGTCGGCCAAGTCACCGATGACAATGGGGCTGGTCGTAGCGGAGAAAATAGTCGCCTGGTCCCCGTCGATCTCGTCACGAACACGCTGATGCCTCTTGGCGATGGCAGCGTTCTCGTCGCGCAGGGTGGACAACTGTTGGCGCGCGGTCCGAATCGTGCGGGTGCGGCGTTCATCGATGTGCTGGAGTAGAACCTCAGTTGTTGCCCCTACGTCGATGTCCGCTTGGGCAGCCCTATGCTCCGCGCGATACTCGTTGTAAGCCCGTCTGATGGTGGACTGGAATTGGCTGGTGAACTGCACCCACCTCTGCAACAGCTCGTAGAAGTTTCGGTAGTACGGTGTGACAGCAAAGCCTTCACGATCAGTCGTCTCAACGAGTTGTGCATTACCGCTGGCCGATATATCGATGTAGCCAAGGGTATTCTCAGGGCGGAGACCATAGAATGACTTTCCACTCGTCTGGCCCTTACGCAGACCAATCCAGTCCTCGGTCATCCTGATGCCGAAGCCATCTCTGTAGACCCGCACCCCAGCGAGGCTCTTGAGGAAGCTACGGAACTCACCTCGCGAGTCGAAGACCCCTGATCGATCCTGTCCCAGGGTGACATAATCGACCTCGCCCCTGAAAGGTCCAGGGTCAGCCGGCACAGGCACGCCGTCGCTAGAATCATCCGAGGTTAGATACACGACCTCCACGTTAGGCACCTCGGCCAACACAACCTCACGGTGCGCGGAGAGAAATGCTGGCGCATCTGCCTGATGGCAGGAGAACTGTGCCAGTTGTGCCGCCTTGTGGACCTGGAGCCATTCAAGAAAGGCTGCGCCTCCGTCCTCGTGAAGTAGTGTCCTGTAGGCAGCTCGATCGTCCTCTTTGCCAGTCTCACCAGGCTCGAAGTATGCGAGCATTACGGAGGCGTCGATGAGTAGCCGCCCGTCTTGGTACTCCAAGTTGTAACGGAGCTCTGCAGCGTTTCGCACTTGCGTCGCTAGCGAATAGAGGTCCACCGCTTGAACATCGATCTCGAACGCAACCTGCATTCCCCGGTTACTACCGTAGGGAGAGAGCAGGACGGTGAGCTCCTTTTGGAGTTGAGAGGAACCGCCGCCGGGTGCCAATGTGCTACGCCATTGCTCAGGTTCCTGCAACTCGGTGATGACAAGTTCCGTACCGTGGCTACGCGTAGTCGACCGTGTAACGAGTTGGAGGGGTACCGCTTTTAGGGAGTTCTGCGCTTCAAAGAGCCGCCAATCAATAGTGAGCTCGTGCTCCAGCGCCTCGCCTTTAGGCCGAGTGATGATGGTCAGCACGTCCCCGAGTCGTTGCGCACCCAGCCTTCCGAGGCCCTTATCGCCCAGCGGCGTGCGCTGCTTTGGGGTCTGCAGACCCTGTGCTTTCATCTCACGCTTCATAGAATTACTGATGGTCAGCCAGCCACGTTCGATGTCCGTTCTGGTCATTCCGATCCCGTTATCGGAAACCTTGATACAGGCAGCTTCGTAGCCTTTAGCGTGTGCCAACTCAGATGAAGTAGTGATCTCCACGTTGGCCCAGGTCGCATCCGCGTCGTAGCAGTTCTTAATCAGCTCGGCCAACGCCTGCAGCGCATCGGTGATGAGATCAGCACCAAGCTTGAAGACAACGGATGGATGAACGTCGAGGTGCACCGTTTCGGTGCTTGAACCGCCAGCATTGGGCGTCATCTCAAGTCTCCATGCAAGCGATGTCATCTCGTTCCTGTCGGCGAGCTGGCCCACGCATCACGAGAACGCTTTCAGTGTTCATGGTCTCCACGCTGGCGTTACGCAGTGCCATTCGCTTGGAATGAGCAGGAATCTTGCGTTCCAGGGTTTCTATATGACGAGCTCCTCGGTCGCAAAGTAGGTCACGAACGATGGAGACGGTGGGCACCGTGATACCACTGATCCGGCGCTCGCCCAATGTCCAGAACATCCAGGCATGACTACGAAGCCGTGCCACGATGCTGTCGAGTGACTCATCAAGATCTGCAGTAAATGCCGTCAGGCGAACTCTCGCATTGCGGTCACGAGTCTGCATTTTTTCGAAACAGGACTGGAATGCAGGCGACCTAGCGCATAGCTTGTCTGCCTCAGAGAGACGGTCTTTGAGCTTCCCCCCAAGGCTAGCGGAGTCGATAGACCTTGTGGCCAATAGGAGTTCAGGGGTCAGACCTGGAACGTCATCAGGCGAAATCCATTGCAGAGGCAGATAACTATGCTGGCCATAGGTGACCGTCGTGATGTTATCGCCGTAGGGTGGAGACGTCATCAGAACATCTGACACTGGATCGCCGCTATCAGGCATAATTCGAGCGTCACCTGGTTTACAGCTTATGGTGAGCTTGGGGTTGCGACTTAGGCCCTCATGTAAAATCGCAGTCTGATCCCGCAGTTGGTCAATGTGCTCTGCGAGCACACGCAGAAACGTGCCATGAGCATCCAGAACTCGCTTGGCAATGTCTACGGGGGTGTATGCGTGCAGTTTGACTGTCGAAGTACGGCTATTACTGACCAACCGGATAGTCTCAGCAAGCGCGACCCAAAGAACTTGTCGCTCGGTTCTTTCCGATTCTTCGCAGATAGCCCGCCGCAACCGCGAGAGAGCAATTGCTACGTCGCGACGGAACCATTTGTCTCTGTTGGTAAAATCGACGGCGATAATCTCGGATGTGTCGGCAGCTACTTTGGATGCAACGCGATCGCGCACCTCTTCCAAACTCTGGATTTCATGAGGGCGAGATTTTACCTCAGATAAGAGGACTGCAAGAGGATTAATATCCGCCCCAGAGAACGAAAGACCTCTGCGCGCTGACTCCAACAGAACGGTTCCGGATCCCATGAATGGGTCGAGGACACTAGAGACCGTGGCATCGACTTCCAAGACGTCGTCTAGGAGCGCTCCCTGCAACTGTGGGACCATCATCGCGGGATAGGCGAAAGTCCCGTGCCCGTTCTCTCGGCTTGCTCGACCGATGAAGGACCAAAACTCCGGGGTGTTGGCGGCCCGCTGGCGCAATCGCGTGGCCAGCCGTTCGTCTCCACCGGGTGGTGTCAGTTTGCACGCAGCGGACGTCGCATCAAGCGCACGTCTCGTTCTGGGAATCTGGCCTGAAACTACGGCATCTTCTAAGCCATGCGATGGACGTCGCACCGGACCCTCCATCATCCCGTGAGCTCACGGCTGTTCGTAGGCGCACGGCCTTGCCGATACAGCGCGGGCTCCTTCCCCTGCGGCAAACTCGTTAGATTGAATCAGATCGTGCAGTCAGAAACCATACGGCAACGCGGAGTTACCCACCTGACTGTCCGTTCGAGGCGTCCGCCCAGCGAACGAAAGCTGGCCAGCCGGCTGCTGTACTCAGTGCTCTAGCTTCGGTCGACCTTGCCTACAGTGAAGCAACTCCAACATCGCTATGAAGATGCTGGCCAGCGCATGTGCGTGCAGACAGTCTGTAGATCATCAGCGCCACCCATCTAGGGAGACCTGGGCGCCATCCTTGAGATAACACTTCAAGGCGCTGGCGGTGGTGTCCACGAAGCCTTGAGGGATTGCATCGGCGTCCACCCAGCGGACCTGGGCATGTTTGCGTGGTTCGCGGTTTTCGGGTTCGCCGATCCATTCGTGGGCGGCAAAGACGACGGTGAGGAAGCCATTGGGGGCTTCGACACCCCAGGCACCATGGATGATGTGGGCGACCTTGAGGCACTCGGGCTTCACGGTCAGGCCAGTCTCCTCGTACAGCTCGCGTACGGCGGTTTCGGTGATGGGCTCGCCGGGTTCGCTCTTGCCGACGGGGAGGTCCCACATGCCCTGGGCGAACTTGGCGTTCTCACTACGCTGGAGGAGGACGACGCGGTTGGTGGCCTTGTCGTGGACGATGACGGCGGCGACCAGCAGGGTCATGGATTCGAGTGCGGGCGGTAGGGCTTTGGGCTGGTCGTCGGTTGTCCGCTGAGCCACGGCTGGTGTCCCTTCGTCGGCCGGTTGGTGGGCAGCTTAGGCCAGTGCTTCGCGTGCGCGGCGGGCGAGTTCGGCGGCTCCGGGCACTTTGCGGCGCTGGTAGGTGGAGAGGGTGGAGCGGAGCGAGGTGATCGCTTTGCGGGTGCGGTCGGAGGTCATGCCCTCCATGAGGGTCAGGGCCTGGGACCAGGCGGCGACGGCTTCGTCGGCGCGGGCCTGGGCGGCGAGGCTGTCGCCTAGGTCGGCGTAGGTGAGGGCGTGGACGCGCTTGTATTTCTCGGGGTCCCAGCGGATCAGGGCGTCGCGGTGTTGTTGTTCGGTGCCGATGTGGTCGGCGAGGTCGGTGAGGGTGCGGGCGGTGTGGCTGGCGACGGTGCCGGCTGCGGGGCCGCTGACGCGGGAGTAGCTGGGCTGAGGAACGTCGTCACGCAGGAGAGCGTCTTCGGCGGCGAGCAGGGCTCGGGCCGCTGAGAGCCTCTCACCGACGGCCGCGAAGGCACGGGCATGGGTGATGTGCAGGAGCGCCTCGGTCTGACCGTCGACATGGCCCAAGCCGCGGACGAGCGCGCCTTCGACGAGATCGACGCAGTGGTGGGGCTGCTTGAGGCTGAGTGCCTGGTGGGCGAGGGCCCGCATCATCCAGGCGGCGTGGCCGTGCGGGTCGGCTTCCCAGGCGAGCTGGTAGCCGACCTGGTAGTAGCGCTGGGCTGCGCCTTCCTGGCCGAGGTCGTGGTGCTTCCACCCTGCCAGGTAGGCGAGTTCGGCCACGGCGCCGAAGGCTGCCCGCCGTAAAACTTCGCTCGCGTAGCGGCCCCGGAGCATGGGGGCAGCGGTGTCGGCGAGGTATGCGGTGACCGTGGTCAGGCCGTGGCCGCCGCCGAGGCGTTCGTCGGCCGCACTGAAGGCCGCGGTGATCTGCCGTACGACGTCCACGTCCTCAGCTCCGACCACAGAGGTGCCGGTGCGGGCGCGGAGCATGCGGGCGGTGGCTTCGTGGTCGTGGGCGAGCGGCATGGCGACGCCGGCGGTGGTGAAGGCGGCCACCGCGAGGAAGCGGCGGCGCTCAACGTCGGCCCGGCCGAGGCCAGTTGCGGCGAGAACGGGATCCCCTCCGGCTGGCTCCTCACCATCAGGCGCGCGTAGGCCGATCTCGGTCTGGGTGACGATGCGGCCCGTTCGGCGGGAGAGGGCTTCGGCGAGGTACTGGCCGGTCCGGCCGGTGGGCTGGCGAGTGCCGTTGGCCCAGTGAGAGACGGCCGACTTGTTCGTCTGGAGGATCTCGCCGTTCTCAGCGGCGATGCGGCGGACGTCTCTCGCCAGGGCCTCGTAGGTGCAGCCGGTCGCGGCAATGGTGTCGCGCAGGCGGGAGTTGGGGTCTCTCGGCGCTGCCACGCTCGCCTCCCGTCCGGGGCTGTAAACCGCGTATACCGCTTCAACTGCCTCTCACCGTACCCACTGTGCGTGACGGAGGGTTCACTAATCATCAGCCGCCCGCCCCCGGTCCGACAGCGTGACCAGGCTCCCCCTTCGGCCGGGCGGCCCCGAAGTTCCGTATGCCTACACCGGGTTCGGGCATTCCTGTGCCCGGGCCCGGCCGATCAGAGACGGAGACACGGTGACCACCATCGACACCGCGGCCATCACGGTCGTACTGCCCGAGGCGTTCGACGAGCGCTGGAGCCGCCTGCCCGGCATCCAGATCGACGGCCGGCGCATCACCATCGACCCGGCCGAGTACTTCTTCCGCTTCGAGTCCAGCACCTGGCTCGTCGCCGACTGGGAGCTGGTCAAGTCCCAGCTCCTGAACGTGGAGGAGACGACCGAGAGCGCGGTCGAGCAGCTCGCGCTGGAGTTCATCAAGACCCACGCCAAGTCCACCTCGGACGCCGCCCAAGTGCTCGCCACCGCCTACGAGGTGTACGCGTACCTCTTCCGCGACGAGCACCTCCCCGCCCTCGGCCTGCCGCAGATCACCGCCGACCACCTGCGGATGCTGCGCGAGGCGGCCACGCTGATGGCGCTCAACAAGGTCGAGTTGGACGGGCACATCTCCAACGTCGGCCCGTGCTGGTTCTTCCCCGCCGCCACCTCCGTGGTCTTCGACCTGGACGACAAGACGGGCGGCATGCTCGACGAGGTCTACCACGGCGGCTGGTTCAACGAGCACCGCCGCATCGAGGCCATCAAGGCCCACGCCGCCCTCGGCGGACGGCTCGTGCACGGCTGCCAGTCCGTGCCGGACCAGAGCGGTGGCGTTGTGGCGCCCTACGGTGCCTCGATGACCGCCTTCCGCGACGACCTCGCGGCCTTCAAGTCCGGCTGGATCGAGCAGGTCTACGCCCACCGCGTGGCCCCGGCCGCGTAGCACCACCGTCCTGGCTCCGGGGCGGGCCGGCACCTCTCGCCTGCCCCGGACGCCACCAACCCCCTGGAGCCCCACGTGACCGCGAACCCCAACACCGAACTCCTCGACAACCTGCTCACCCTGGCCAGCCGCACCACCGCCGTTCGCGAGGAGGTGCGCGTGTGGTCCATGTCCGGCGTCGAGCGTCTGACCTTCCCCGACGGCACCACCGCCATCTTCAAGTACGCCAAGAGGCCGTTCGAGAGCGAGGACCAGGCCCTCCGGCTGGCCCACACCCTCGGCGTTCCGGTGCCCGCCGTTCACGCCTCCGCAGTGCTGGACGGCTGGCTCGGAATGCTGCTGGAAGACCTCGGCACCCCCGTCCGCGAGGCCGACGACCTCGACGGCGCAGCCGCAGCCGTCGTCCTGCACGGCACCCGCACCGCCTCCGCCCTGCCTGTCCTCAACCAGGAACGGCTACGCGCCCTGCCGAACCGGGCCTTGGAGCACCTCGGCCAACTCCGCAAAGCCGACCGGTGGCAGGACGCGGACGACGTCGAAGACGCTCTCGACCGGATCGCCCGGGCCGCCGAGGCACGCTCGGCCGGTGCGACGTTGGCTCCGTTCGGCTGGGTGCACTCGGAGTTCCACCCCACCAGCCTCCACATCGGCCGACACGGCTGGCGGCTGCTGGACTTCGCCCGCGCCTTCACCGGTCCCGGCCTGCTCGACCTCGCCAGTTGGCACGGCACCCTCGACACCCCTGACCCCGTGCGCCTGCGGGTCTTCCTGGACACCTACGTCACCGAAGGCGGCACCCCCGACGCTCTCGCCGAACGCGGCGGACTGCCTGCCGAGAAGTGGGCACTGGGCTGGCACCGCATGTGGGCCGTCGAGTGGTTCATGGAGCAGTCGATCCGCTGGATCAACGACCCGGCCACCGACCCCGCCTACGTCAAGGCCGTACGCCGCCACCTCACCGATGTCCTCCACCTCCTGGAGGTCTGACGTGCTCGCCCAGGCGTCCCCCTGGTACGTCCACGCCCTCCAACGCACCACGGCCAGCCCCGCCGAACCACTGTCCGTACCCGCCCGGATGGAATGGACCACCCGGCCCGGCAGCGGGCCCGGCGCCGAAATCCTCGGCCCGGACCTGCGCCACAAGCGACTGCTCGAACTCGGCTGCGGCCCCGGCCACAATGCCGCCCACCTCGTCACCCGCTACGGCGCCCACGTCACCGGCGTCGACCTCGTCGGCCTCCAAGTCCGCCGAGCCCGCTCCCACTACGGCCGGCTGAACAACCTCACCTTCGTCGCCGGCCACGCCCTGCACTACCTGCAAGCCACAGACGAGCAGTTCGACGCCGTCTACTCAGTCTTCGGCGCCATCGGTCTCGTCGCCCCCGAGTTTCTGCTCCCGGCCATCGCCCAGCACCTCAAACCCCGGCGCACTCTCGCCTTCTCGGTCCCCCATCCCCAACGCGGCGGCCTACGCCCCGCCACCGACGACCGGCCTCGCCGCGACTACGTCACCCTCCCCGACCGCAGCCAACTACCCATCGCCCGCTGGGACTTCGACACCAACCGCTGGGAGAAACACCTCGACCGCGCCGGGTTCTGGCTCACCTCGGCCGAGGAGTTCCATGACGCGCGTCACGGTGGCCGCTGGCCCACCACTCTCCTCATCACCGCGCGCAAACTCTGACCCCCGAACCGGCACCTTTGGGAGAAACCGATGCGTCCGCCCTACCTACTCCTCGACATCGACGGCGTCCTCATACCTTTTCCGGACGCCGAAGGGGCCAGTCCGGCAACCCACAACCGGCACCATGTCGTGCCCGCTGACCGGAGCGCTGACGACCCGGTCACCATCTGGCTCAACCCTACGCACGGCCCCTTGCTCATGCAGGTGATCCGGACCGGCCTGGTCACCCCCGTCTGGTGCACCAGCTGGCGCCACGACGCCAGCACTCTGATCGGACCGCTCCTCGGCCTCCCACCCCTGCCGTTCGTCGACCTCCCACGCCCGCAGATCACCACCAGCCACCCCAACGGCTACCTGTGGAAACGCGACCACGTCGATACCTGGCTCAGCGACGTACACGTCATCTGGATCGACGACGACTTCACCGCCATCGACCACGAATGGGCCGCAGAGCGCACCGCCCGCGGCCAGGCGACCACGCTCGTCCAGCCTGATCCCCACGTCGGTCTGCTGGCCGAGCATCTGGTCGAGGTCCTGGCGTGGGCCGCGCTGCTCCTCGTTGCACAGGCCGATGTCCCAGCCGTTCCGCGTGAAGCCGAAGCCGCATAGCGGAGACAAGTCGCAGGACGTGCTGGTGCCCTCACCACCGCGAAAGGCGAGAGCACCAATCTGGCTTGGATATGCTGGCTGGGCAGACGAAGCGTTTCCCGCCTACCGGCGCTGTTGATGCCGCTGTTCAGCAGTTGTCGCCGCTACCGGTGAGGGCTGGGGCCCCCGGCTCTGCTGGACAGGCGTCGAGCTTGCATTGGTCGAGCGTCGGCGGGCCGCCTCGGCACGGCGGTTGGGCACGGCGTCTCGGCCGGTGTGCTGAATGCGGGTGATCAGCACGCAGGCGGGTTGGCGGGCAGTGTCCAACTCGCGCTGAGCAGCGGCCTCCTTGAGGAGCTGATGGGGTTGGTGGCCGCGGGCTTCGGCGTCGGCGAGGACGGTGGCGAGTGCTGGCCAGGCCGGATCGGTGAGGATCCGCTCGGCGTGGTCGGGGACAGCTGCTCGCACATCGCTGACCAGAACACGACGCACCTCCTCCCTTGGCGGTCGGGCTGCGAGTTCGGCGAGCGTCGGAGCTAGCGCACGGTCGGCGGCTGTCTGGAGGTGCTGGACGGCCTGGCGGGCGGCGTCGGTCTGCTGGGCGTGGTTCTGCGCTTCGTGCCAGCGCGCGGCGATAATCGCGGCCCAGACCAGGGCTGCGATCAAGGCAGCCACCGCGCTGCCGTCGGGGCCGGTGGCGGTGTGGACGATGTCGCGTGCCGCGCTGCGCAGGGCGTGCGCGGCACGGTCCTCCGCCCGGACCTGAGACCGCTGGGCTCGGGCGAACGCCCTTGAGGCGGCTTGGAGTTGTGGACGCAGGTCGTCGGGGGCCTTCTGGGCGGTGGCCTCAATCAGCTCGCCGAGGCCGGCGATGTGGGCTTGGGCGTGGGCGTCGTCGGTGAGATCGGTGTGGAAGGTGTCTACGGCGTCGGTGGCTTGTTGCCAGGGGGTGCTGGGGCGGTTGCGGCGGGCGGTGGGGTGCTCCTCCGGCACGGCGTTTTCCAGGCGGGCCTGGAGCTTGGGCAGGGTGAGGTCGGGGGCGATCCTCTTGCCCGGGTGGAAGATCTGTTCGCCCTTGCTGTTGAGGTCGCCGGGACGGCCGGCGGCGTAGCCGAGGAGATCTCCCGACGGGCCGCGCCTGGCCTTGATCGGGATGCCGTCGGCTTCGAGGTAGGCAAGTAGTTCCTCGGCGCTCTTGGCGTGAGGGATGGCGGCACGGATTCGGTCTTCGAGCCACGCGGGGCTGGTCTGCTCCCAGCCGAGCCGTTTGGCCTTGTGCATCTCGGCCTGGGTGGGTCGACGGATGCCGGTGCGGTCACCCTTCTTCAACTGGCGCAGGCCGTAGTCCTTTTCGATCTCGCGGCATGTGGCTTTGTAGGTGAGTCTTGAGGCCAGTTGTGGGTGGGTTCTGACTCCAGTGATGTCGGTGGGCAGTTGATGTCGGTGAGTTCTGACTCCAC
>NZ_JBSFMT010000102.1:0-29829 GCF_053599695.1 Streptomyces sp. NPDC000878
GGACGCCGCCATGCCCGAGCGGTGAAAACACCCTGCCCACGCGACAGTTGACGATCAACGACGTCTCATCACCCCAACCGAAACGGCGAGGCTAATCCGGCGCGGAGCGTGAGGCGATCCTGCTGATGAACGCCAGTGGGTATCAGTGCCAGGACCTGCTGCCATACGACCCGACGGGCGAGCAGTCACCGCTCAGGACGGAGACGCCGGACTGCCCGTCACCGTCGCGACCAGCTCTTCTGAGCTTCGCGGAGCCCGGGGGCTGGGAAGGTGAACTGGCGTATACCTGCTTGACCCAGCACACGGGAGCGTAGCCAAGCGGCGCGCCTGCGAGACGGGCCAGAAGGCCAGCAGTGACAGGCAGCATGCCAGCCAGTTCCAGCGCCTCCACCGCATCGGCGGTCATTCCGAGGCGTTCACCCAGCGGGGTCTGAGACAGACCCAGGGATGTACGCCGGTCGTACACCAACTGCCCCAGGGCGAGCGCCAACCGGATCTGCTCACGCTCGGCGGCAACCTCCGGGGGCTCCAGGCAGCCCTGAACAGTGCTCCGCTCCCGAGCCAACCTCCAGCGGGTGTGATTCACGATTCCTCCGGAGTGACGTCCGCGCCCGGGCCGGCGGCCAGTTGTCCAGCAGCTGAGTCGCAGCTCAGTCGGCTGCCTCGTCCAAAGCATTCATATCCGCGACCGGTTCGGTGAAGGAGACGGTCTGGAGGATGGCCGCCATCATGTCGCAGAACTCGGCCCAGTAGTTCGTGGATGCTGTGTAGAGGGTGAAGGTCGCGGTGAACGGGCCGGTGGGGAAGGGGACATGGACCTGGATCTGTCCGGTGAGGAGGTCCGTGGCCTCGCTACTCGCCGTCACTTCCGGCCTCAACTTGAGCTCGCGCAGGGTTACGCAGGACACCGCTGGACCACAGGGGAGGTCGAGCCAGCGAGCGTCGTTGTACGAATCTCTGGAAAGAACCGCGAGGATTCCCTGGGCCACGATGTCTGTGTCAGCAGCGGCTTGGTCCGTCGGGATGGCAGCCACAGTGAAGGCGCACTGAGCGGCACCGTCGGAGAGGCTGTGCCTGGCAACGTCTCCGTTTTCGATTTCCTCTTCTTCGTCCTCCGCCGTGGAGAACAGACCCATCGCGGCGTACGAGACTCCGGTGCCAGCCATGAGTTCGGCTATGGCCGCGTAGTAGGGGGCAGCGGGCTCCCAAATGGTGTCGTCACCGCGGGAGTAGAGCGCTCGTACGAAGCTCTGGGCGCGCTCGGCGCGCTCTTCGGGGGTGTCGGCGAGAGGAAGGGCGAAGAAGCCTTCCGGGACGTTGAACCAGAGGGGCGGGGGCTCTTCGCCCGCCCGGGTGGGTGTGGGTGGGAGCGTGCTCGTCGGGTCGGTGGCGGCTGTCATGGTGGTGAGGTCGTCCTTGGAGGGTTCAGAGGCAGAGCCGGGGTTCAGAAGTCGTCTGGGTGGTAGTCCGTAACCTCAACCTCAGACCCTTGTGTGTCCATGAGCATGCTGTTCTCGGAAAGGCCGAAAAATGCATCGACTTTGCTCGGTACGACGAATTCGACCCGGTAGTGACCGCATGGATGAAGGCTGACCACCGGGGGGGCCGCGTTCGGCGCGTCGGATTCTGCAACGAAATTATCGACAGCGTTGCGCTGCCCCGGGGTAAGCACATCCAGGCGGATGAGTTCATGAGGAAGGAGGTACCTGGTGAACTTCCTTCGCGCGGGGGAGCGCAGTCTGCACCACGAGCCGTCATTGAAGACGATCTCAGCGTCGGTCCCGGTTTTGTAGCGCCTTGGCGTTACCTGGCGGATCTTGTCCAGGCAGATCTCCCAGAGGACTTCGTCCTCGATGAGCTTGTCGTTCTTCTTGTAGTACGGGAAGCCGACGATGACGAGTCGGCGGTCCGTGACGATCGCATGTGTGCGGTAGTGCTTCTCGGGTGAGCGTGCGGGATCCAGCTGCCAGGGCAGTGTGCGGGCGATGGTGCCGGGCGCGGCCCACATGACAGGGAAGTCCAGTACCTCGTTGTCCCGGTCGTCCGGGGTGTCAGAGCCAGTCTTCATGGAGTTGTTGCCGCCGCCGCTGGTGACGTTGGCTCCGCCGAAACTGAGCGCAGCCAGGACACCGAGGCCCAGCGCGATGGCCGTACCTTTGACGGTGTTGCGTGCGGCCACACCGCCCGTCGAACGCACCTCGTATACGGGCCCCTCAGGCCAGCCCGGCAGCTCGTGCTGGATGTCGTTGCGCTCTGTGTCGCGGAACCACCGCATGCCGCTGACGCGCGTGGCGGCGCCGGTGGCGAAGGTGACGAGCGTGCGGGCGAGAAGCGTCTCACCCGGTTCGGGCTGCCAGATGTCCATGGCCGTATGCATCTTCCTGGGCGTCGGATCCGGGTGCTTTGCTCTGCGCGTTCACTCTGCCATCGCGCGCCGTCGGTTCAGTTGCCCGTGGCCGACTTCTCGAACTGGTCTCCTGGGAAGAGTGCCTCTCCCACGTGCTGGTGGATACTCGTGATCTTGGGGAAGATCTTGAGCCCGGCATCCACGGCGATACCGGCCCCCAAAGGGTTGATGTTCACACCCGGAATGAGATTGGCCCCCTTGGAACCCAGCCACTGACCCGAGTGATAACCCTGGTTGGCTATGCCTCCCATGCGGGACAGCAGGCCGCTGGTCCCGTGAGCGACCTCGTACACCTCGTCAGCCACGCCACCGAGCACTACCTTGCCGGGCAACAGCGGGACCCCGCCTTTGACAAACCCAGCCGTGTCGCCGGTGGCCAGGAAAACCCGCGAAGCGGCAGCCTTCGTTGCCGTAAACCCCTCGCCAAGCGCAGCAGCTTTGGCGAGCCCAGCCGTCCTGGCCAGCGCCGAGGTTTCGCCAACCACCTTGATCCCCTTGCTGAATGCCCCGATGCCCGGCAGGAGCCCCACCGCGTCGAGTCCGATCTGCATCCAGCTCACATCCGCACCGGCAGCCTTCGCAACGCCATGGGCCACCAGCGCAAGACCGGTGGTGATGAGCGCGGCCGTGGCGAAGATCGCCGCGAGGGGCGGGAACGGAAGCGTGACGATGGCCAGCAGGGCCAGGATCGCGGTCAGGTCGCTCAGTAGGTCGCCGATCAGTTTGATCAGGTCGGCGTGTTCCTTGATCCAGTCGCCGGTGGCGTCCCAGGCGTCCGCGACTCCCTTGGTGAGCTTGTCCCAGAAGCCGGGCTCGTCGGGCGCTATGTCGGCGGCCTTGTCGAGTTCCTTGCTGATCTTCGCGGCGGCGAGACTGTAGCGATCCTCAAGGTCGTGGAGCTTGTTGGTGACCTCATTGACATCACCGGAGGCCTTGCCATACTCCTCGGTGCCTTCCTTGGCTTTCGCCTTGGCGTCGAGTTTGTCCCCGGCGCTTTTCTCCAGTCGGTCCGTCTCGTCCTGGAAGTCCTGGAGTTCACCTGCCCAGCGATGCAGCGCGCGTGAGGCTTTGTCGAAGGAGTCATGGCTCTTGCGGATGAGCGGGGTGACGTCCTCGCCTATGTACTCGGTGAAGGCAAGCGCGGCCTTGCCCTTCCACGCCCCGGTCTCGATCTGCTCCAGCTCCCGCAGGGACGTGCCCAGTTCGCTGGCCAGCTTGCCGAGTTGCCTGGCCAGATCGCGGGTGTCCTCAACGCTGCCGGGGGTGGGGTCCCGGCCGATGTTCGGCAAGGACGAAAGGCGGTCCTTCACGTCACTTGCCCTTCCTCTTGGCCTTGGCGGACTTGAGCGACTCGGCGAGGTCCAGGTCGAGCTTGCTGAACGTATCGTCGATGTGGTTGATCATCTTGACCGCACCCTGGGTGTGCTTGCCGAGCTGCTTGATGCCGTAGCCCCACTCGTCGGCGAAGTCCCGCAGATCCTCGACGAGCTTGCTCTCGCCGAGAACCGAGGCGTCGGCGGCGCGCAGACTGCGGCGGGCGCTCTCCATGCGGTCGCTGATGGTGGAGAAGGTCTTCTTCAGATCCTCGAAAATCGTGTCTTCGAGGCGCAGGTCACTCATGGTGTCTGGTCTCTCCGGGAGGACGACGGACTGAGCTGCGCAGCCCTTCGCGTCTGATGGTGATCAGCGGTTGACGGCCTGGATTTCCTGGACGGTGACTTCCTGGTCGTTTCCGAAGGTTCCGTCAGGGAGTCTCGTCGGGTTGGGGTTGCCCGTTCCTGTCCAGGTGATCTCCCAAGTGATGGTTGCCTGGAGCTTGAACGTGCCATCGCCGGAAGAGCGGAGGTACCTGACGCCACAGGGCGGGGTCTGGCCGGCCTTGCCCGTTGCGTACGGCTCGCCGATCGAGCCATCGTTGCCGAACGTGCACTCGCCAGAGGCAGGGTACGTCTCGGCGTCGGCCGTACCCGGCTCAAGCCTGAGGGAGACGGGCTTGGCCGTGGTGGTGGCCTGGATGTTCAGTGCGCCTACATTGAGCGCGGCTGTCACTGAGACTTCCTTGAACATCGACTTGTCCAGCCAGGCCCAAGTAGGAAGGTTGACCTTGGTGCTGCCAGCAGGGGCCAGGGTGACCCTGGTGGTCGGCAACTGGATCCGGTTGTAGGCGAGTTCGGCGAGGACCTGCGGGGTTACCGCGTTCTCGACCGGAGGAGTGTCGCCGTTCTCGACCCAGAAGGGCTGCTGGTCGCAGCGCTGTGCCTCGGGCTCCATCCAACGGTCCTGGTCGCGGACGGCGACCCACCAGCTGCCCTCGTCCTTCTGGTCGAGGTTGTAGTTCTTGTACTTGCCGTCCTTGTAGTTGTTCCGGAAATCCCCGACGGCCCGCTTCGCATAGTTGGCCTGGCCGGGCGTGTTCAACGTCGTGTTGTACTCGTCCTCGACCTGCTTCGAGAACTCCTCGGCGGAGCGCGGTTCGTACCAGCAGGCCGGCGGAGTCCAGTTCCCCACTGCTGCGAACCCGCTGGACGATCCGCTGTTCCCCTTGGCGGAACCACTGAAGGTGATCCGGGACTCAAGCGTGTAGCCCTTACTTGCACCCTCCTGCTTCACTGCTCCTTCGTTGCCGCTGCCAAGGTCCACGTCGGCGTAGGCGGCAGAGGGAACCAGCACGCAGGCGATTGCGGCCGACACCAGAACGAGCCGAGTGCGACCGGAGGTCACGGCGTGCATGCGTCGTTCGCCCTCTCGGAGTTGAGCACAGCGGTCTGCCATACACCCTTGTCGCTCTTCTCCAGGCGGGTGGAGTAGAGGAGGTACGACTTGTCGGTGACCGGAGTCTTTGCCGCCGCGCCGGTGGCCCTGTCCTTGACGAATGCTTTGCCCTCGAACGAGCAGTAGGTGAGGGTCGCCTTGCCCTCCGCGTAGACATCGACACTCGGCTTGAAATAGCGAGTCTCACCAGTCATGGATTTCTTGGCATCCACGAACTCCTTGACCCACTGGGAGGCGCCTACCAGGGCGTCACCCTTGTAGTAGAAGGCCAGCACCGGTTCGTCGGCGTTTCCCTGGGTGATGGCGTATGCCAGCGCATCGATGCGTCGCGAAGCGTCCGCCAGCACCGCGTCCTTGGCTGCGTCGCCGGTTTCCCAGCTCTCGAAGACGTCGGTGACATCACTGGGCAACGTGACCTTCGGGCGCTGCGCTGAACTGGTCGCCGTTGCGGTCGGCGATGCAGATGCCTTCGTGTCGCCGGTGTCGGCACCCGCGATCCTGTCGTTGTCCTTCGAGTCGTCGCCACCACCGCCACAAGCCGTCAGAAGCAAGGAAGCTGTCGCGACGATCACGACAGCGATGGACATATGGCGGCGATTCACGGTCGGCTCCCGGTGGGGCGAGGCTTCTCTTGAGTGAAGCAACGCTATCCGTCGACGCATGGTGACACCAGGTTGAAACCTGTCAACCACTGGGGCGTACGGGATTAAAACGCCCAGAGAGTACAGCACTTGCCCCATAACGGTTGCATAACGCAGCGGTCTGCTTTCTGCACGCTGCAATGAGCAGACCGTTTCGCTACCAAACCGCAAATCGCGGCGACAGCGCAGCACCCTGTGCGCGAGGGGCCACTCAGGCGGCGCGCTCCTCGAAGCGGAACTCAGGGGTGCTGCCCGGATCGATCCTCGCGTCCGATTCGAGCGCCGTGGCCAGCCGCTCGATCAATTCAAGGGTCGGATCGACGTCGCTCTCCTCAATGGACTCGATGTCCTCCTCGGACATCCCGGCCCGGTGCGCCAGCTCGGACGTGCTCCATCCCAGAGTCGAGCGGCGGCCGTAGACCGCTTGGGCCAAATCCATCCGCCGGCCTGCGCAGCGATATGCGTGATCCTCGCGGTGCTCGGGTGGGACCTTCCAGCTGGTGTGGTATCCACTGCTCATCAAGCCTCCCTACGTTGTCGTGCGGGACAAGCGAGCCACTCGCGGGTAGCTCACCAGGGCCACGAGTGTGACTCTGAGTCCTCTGCCGCCCACGACCAACTCCGCATGAAACATGTCACCCCGGACAGCGTGTCCGCGCGATCGCCAGCCCACCAATCCCGATGAGCATGTCTCGCTGGAGAACGCCCCGCTGACCTGCCTGGCCGTTCTCGCTCGCCTGCCCATTCGCGCCGTGGGGTCGGCGCACCCGCTGGTCCGGTACCCGCGCGGAGTCCGGGGCACGCGACCAGCCATGCGCGGCACGACAGAGGCCTCGACTCGCGCCGGCCCACTACTCCTCACCCGGGTCATCGTCGCCCCCGGAAGCGCGTTCAACGACGAACGACCCCTTGCCCCGCACCGTGATGATGAGCCCGCGCTGAATCAGGAGTTGGAGAGCCGCCCGCGCGGTCGGGCGCGACACGTTGAACTCGTCGCAGATGGCCGCCTCGGACGGAACCCGACGGCGAGGGGCGTACGTGCCGTCCGCGATGCGCGCGCCGAGTATGGCGGCGATCTGCTCGTACAGCGGCTCAGGCCCCTCAAGGTCGACAGTCATATCTCGACCCTATTTGACCTGCGACGATGCATATCGTTAGCTGAAGTCACCTGACAACACCTTACAAGTTGGCGTAATGTCCCGATACGGAAAGACCCCCGCGACGGTGCGAACGTCCGGGGGCGTGGCCCACCAACTATTGGGAGTTGATGAACATGGCCGAGCGTAGCGCTGCCGCGCTGCACTGGGTTGTCGTGACCCTGGTTCTCTGGGGCCTCACCCGCCTGATCCCCCCGACCGGTACTCGCCGGAAGGCCGGCGCGCCCTTGCGGGTCGTTGCGAGTAAGGGGTCAGGAGTTCCTGTCGGTTCGGCGGTACGGGTGCCTGCTGTGCACCGGTCGCCGTACAGCACCGACCGGGCGCCTCTCGACGGTTCGGCGTCCCGGCTGTCCCGGCCCTATGTGCCCGCCCTCGTGGACTTGGTTCCGGAGGTTGAGGCGTGCGCGGTACCGGCCGTCGACTTCGGCATCGACGCCGAGCTGTACGCGGTGGGGGCCCGATGACCGGCCGGAGGGATACGAGGGTCCAAGCGGCCGTACGACAGGCCGAGTTGCCCATGCTGCGTGCCTACCGGCTGTGGTTCGAACACGCCCGCAAGTGCGTCGGCTGCAAGCCCGCCAGCAAGGCACTGGACGGGTGCGAGACCGGACAAGAGCTGTGGGGCGACTACCGCCGAGCGTACGACGGAGGTACCAAGTGACGACCAACCCGACAAAGGCGTGCGGGACGGTCCGCGCCTCATTGTTCTACCGGGCACCGATCCTCAGCGAAACCGGCGCATGCATTCTCCCCAAGGGACACAAGGACGACCACCAGGACGCCAAAGGCGCACGCTGGTACGTCATCCCCCTCGTCGGCGGGACGGACCTCGGGCCTGCACAGGGGCGGGCGATGGCCCACAGCGCCGAACCGGCCTGGACGCCAGAACCCTTGTTCCGCTCCCCCTGCTGCGTCCTGGGTCAACACCCCGAGTGCCAGGACTCCGAACCCCGCGAGACCGGCGTACCCGGAGTCCACTACCTCGTGTGCGCCTGCACCTGCCACCGCGCAGCCCACGGCCCCGACGCGAGGGAGCCCGCGCGTGACCTCCCGGATAGGGACACCTAGATGAATGAGTCCAAGGGATGGCCTGCGGACATAGGACGAGGGCGTCCAATGTCGATGTGTGACGAACGACCTGGACACCCTCGCAACGGCACTCTATGCCCGGATCGATGACGAGTTGAAGGCTTCGCCGTGGCTGGCTCCGGCCCGGCCCGCCGTCGGGATCGCGCCCACACTCAGTGACGCCGAACTCATCACCCTCGCGGTCATGTCGGCGCTGCTCGGTTACACCTCCGAGCGGCGCTGGCTGCGCGCGTCGGGCGGGACTTCAGCCACCTGTTCCCCTACGTGCCCCAGCAGTCCGGCTACAACAAGCGGCTGCGCGCCGCGTTCTCACTGCTCACCAGCATGATCCGGATCCTGGCCCGGGACACCTCGCTGTGGAGCGACGATGTGTGGCTGGTCGACTCCACCCCGGTCGGCTGCGGCTGCTCCCGCGAGACCGCCAAACGCTCGGACCTGGCAGGCTGGGCCCAAGACGGCTACTGCGCGTCGCACTCACGGTACTTCTGGGGGCTGCGCCTGCACCTGGTGTGCACGCTCGGCGGGCTGCCGATCCTGTTCGCCCTCACCGGTGCGAAGGCCGACGAGCGCGAGACACTGCGCGACATGCTCGACACCGCACCCGATGTCGAAGCAGCCCGCCCCGGGCAGACGATCATCGGGGACAAGAACTACTACGGCCGCGAGTTCGAGTGCGACCTTGCCGACATTCACCTGGAGTTGCTGCGGCCGGCTCGCAAGGGGGAGGCCGAACGGGCCGGAGCACACCTGTTCAAGCCCCTGCGGCAGGTCATCGAGTCGATCAACCAGACCTTCAAAGGGCAGCTCGACCTGGAACGACACGGCGGCAAGAGCCCGGCAGGGGTGGCGGCCCCCGAACCCCACCCCCGAACACGACGACGGCCTGTACCACCCCAACGGGGTCGTACAGGCCGTCGTCACGCGGGCCCCCGGGTTTACCAACAGCGTCCGATTTCTGGACGGGGCCTCGCCGCATACCGGCCTTGCCTGGGGCCTTCGGGTCAGTAGGCGGCGCACCGAACGTTGGAGCCGCGGACGCCGTCGTTGAAGGGCAGCAGGGAGTCGCTCACCCATCCGTACGTTCCGTCGGTGACGTTTCTGAGGTACGTCCAGGTGGCGGTGCCGGCCGAGTTGAAGGTATAGCAGTGGTAGTCCAAGCGGTTCTGGTTGTCGGCATAGCCGACGACGCCGCAGCCTGTGCCTGAGCCGCTGCGCATGTTCGCGCTGACGCCCGCTGTCTGGTTCACGTAGGCGCGGTTGTCGTCGTCGGCGGGACGAGCCGAGCCGCAGGGCGCATTCGCGGACGCGGGCGCTGCCGTTCCGAGTACCGTCAACGGAACAACGAGCGCGGCCACAGCCGCAGACGCGAGCCCGTACCTCGTCAGCCCGGACCTGAAGTTCGCGATCACTTTTTCTCCTCTGAGTGACGTATTGCTGGAACTCCCTGAACCGTGGCAGTGACCGCGCGGCCCGCCCAGGAAAGGCGCACGCACCTGGCACGCAACTCGCACGCAACTGACCTGATGCCGCCTTCTCGGCGGGTGTTGGCGGGTGGGACATCTGGGGTGACCTGACCGCAGGCTGGGCGTTCACTCGGCGGCGGGCACAGGCGAGGCATGAACTCCCCTGACACCAGATCGAGTTGGTTCCGCGTGTACTGGACGCTCAGCGAAGGGCGGTCGTACACGCCAGGAGGAGGGGGCGGCTCGTGATGTCTCGCTGAGTCCACCTGGGGCAGGGGTGGCCCGGTCCCCCTCCGTGACACCTCGCGGAGGGACCGCTCTGGCCGCGGTCATGGGAGCCGTCAGTCCATGCCTCGTCCCTCAGGTGTCGTCCGCTCTCCCCGCGAGGGATCCGCCTATCCAGAAAGGCAGTGGCTTTTGTTCTTTGCTCAGTGATCGTCGTATGGCGTTGACCAACTGCACCTGTGCTTGGGCAGGCGCCCTACTGGCCTGGGCGAACTCCTCCGCGCTCAGTGGATCTCGCGACGGATCGCGTGCCGGGTCACGTGCCACCCGGTCCAGGAACACACCGATGGTCTCGCCGAAGTTGTCGATCTCCGCCGCGACTGCCGCGGGGGCGACCAGGCTGGCGCGGGTCAGGGTCGCGCTCCACTCGCTCCAGTCGTAGTCCCATCCCTGTCGGCCGGCATGGGCGCGGCTGAGGATCATGGTGAACTTGGCGTAGTGGCTGATCAGTTCCTGGTAGGCGATCAGTTGCTTGTCCCGCAGCCACTGACGGTCCTGGGCCCGGTGCGTGACGATTCCTCCGACCAGGACCCCGATCGTCGCGGCCAGTGCCCCGGCCGCCGTTGTCACCAGTGTGTCCAGCAGTGGCATCTGAGGCCCCGCATCCCCTGTCCCTCGGACGACGTCACGCCCCCTTCTGGAACGTCACCTCCACCCGTCGGTTCTTGCGTCGGCCCTGTTCCGAGGAGTTGTCCGCGATCGGGTAGTCCTCGCTGTAGCCGCGTACCTGGAAGGTGACGTCCGCGCCCAGGCCGGCGGCCAGTTCGTCGTGGACGACCTCCGCGCGGTTCTTGGAGAGGGTCAGGCCGTGGGCGTACGAGCCGAGGTTGTCGGTGAAGCCGAAGACCCTGACGTTCGTGGCCTTCTGGGCCTTTATCTCGTCGGCGATCACCTGGATGCGGGAGCGGGCCTCGGGGTTGAGTTTTGAGCTGTTCTTCGGGAAGAGGACCTCCGCCTGGAGCGCGAACGTCACGCTTTCGCTCGTGTCCACTCGGCGTTCCTCGCCGCCCATGTCCTCCACAACCGACATGATGTCCAGGACCTTGGAGGCGGCGAGTGTGGCGCCGTCGGCCAGTTTCAGGCCGGGGCTGTTCGGGTCCACTTCGGGGGGTGGGGATGTGGTGGCGATGCCCGGGAGTGCGCTGGGGTCGTCGTCCGCGGCGGCGGGTGGACCCGCCAGGGTGAGGGTGGCGAGTACCGCCAAGGCCGTGAGTACGGTCGAGGTGGTGCGGCTGGTGACGGCCATGGTCACTCGCCCTCGGAGATCTCGATCGACGCCGGGGGCATCGTGCCGACCTGGAAGTTCACCTGGGTCGAGTCGGTCGGCGGGGCCGGGAACTGGGCGAACCAGTCGGTCGTCTGTCCTCCGTCCACGCCTCCGCCCTCGAACTTCGTGCACAGGCAACGGCCGTCGGTGTCCCGGAGGACGAGGTACTTCTTCTTGGCCTTGCTGTCGACCAGAGCCGCGCCTGCCAGCGAGGAGCCGTTCTTGTTCAGCTCGCGTTCGTCACCGCGCCAGTCCGCCGCGATCCAGAATTCCCCACCGCTGTTGGTGACCGTGCCGTTCACCGTCACAAAGCCACCCTCGTCACGAACGGCCGAGGTGACGGTGAGTGTGATGTCGCCGTTCTTCACCTCGGCCAACGCCGGCTCGGCGGCCGGTGCCTCGGACTGTGTCTCCTCGTCGCCCGCGCTCTCCGTCCTGCTCGGTGCCGACGACGACGCGTTCTTGTCCGTCTTGTCGCCGTCCCCTCCCCCGCAGCCGGCCACCGTGAGGAGCAACCCGGTCGCGATCGCCACCGCGGTCACTGCCCTACGGCTCTTCATGGTGTGCCGAGACTTCATCGGTACGACTTCCTCTCACTCGGCCAGATGCACGGAGAACAGCACGGACGCATCAGGAAAGTCGTCCGGATCGAAATCTACGGGGTCGATGTTCACGATTTCGCCGTCGCAGTCCAGCTCGATCGGCAGCGTGGGATCCGCGTCGGGGTCGAATTCGCAGCGCGGCTGAATGACGGCTATGGCATGGGCCTTGGCCCGCATGCCCTCCGTGCCCGGAATGATCGAGGCGCCGACCGTGTTGGTCGTCTCCACGGCGACCCTGAATCCGGGGTAGCCGCCCCTCTCGACAAGTTCGGCGCCGCCCTGGACAGTTGCGCCGTTCTCGGCAGCCAGCGCCTGCGCGGCCGCCGTGGCTCCGGCTCCCGGTGGATCCTGGCCGTTCAGCCAGTCGAGCCAGTCGTCGCCCTGTCCGATCGCGCCCGCCACGGTCTCCACCAGCTCGTCCCGGGCGTCCTGTGCGGCAGCCAACGCCGCAGCGTCCGCCGCGGACTGGGCTCCGTTGCGGACGGACGCTGCTTGGGCGAACACGAAGAAGGCGACGGCGGCGAAGAGCAGAATCCCCGTCAGCCAGATGTAGATCGGCAGGGTCTGCCCACGGTCGCTCAGAAGTCGTACGGCGGTCAGGGGCCGATGACGTCGGTGACCGCGGTCCGAATCGCCGTCGAGATCATGCCGTCCAGCCCGATACCGTCGATCAGCGTGAAGATCCCGGCAATGATGATCATCAGGCCCGCGTACTCCACGAACCCGGCTCCCGCGTCCCGCTGCCTGCCCTGCATCCGACAGACGACGGTCCACGTCCACCTGTTGAACCTGTCCACTGCGCCTGCCTTTCCGCCGAACGACAACACCGACCCGACCACCGTACGTGAAAGGTGATCTACTCCGCGTGGGTCCAGGGACCCAACTTCCCCCCACAGCACGCCCCATCACTCCCACCTCTCCCGAGCGGTACCCAGCCACCGGGCGATCGCTTCGCTCCGGGTCACACTGTGCAGCTTTGCGAAGATGCGGTTGATGTGGTTCTTGACGGTTTTCTCGCTGATGAAACAGGTGGCGGCGATCTGCTGGTTGTTCATGCCGGTCGCGATGAGATCCATGACCTCCACCTCCCTTGAACTCAGCCCGAAGTCCGGCCTTGAACCCAGGCCGAAGTCCGGTCGGTCGCGGTCATGCGCGGCGGGTGTCACCGCGTGGCCGAGCCTGGTTCTTGGAGTCGCCAGACCCTTTGACGAGAGTGCCATAAATGGTTGCAGGTGCGAAGAGTATTCGCTCGGTTCGTAGGAAACGACGAGCGAATCCGCTGCCCCCGTTCTCCTGCCCACCGCTCGTACCGCCTCCGCCAACTCCTCCGTCGTGAAGCCACCGTGGACCAGATAACCCGACGCGCCCCGGCTCAGCGCCTGCCGCACCACCTCCGGCTCGCTGCTGTACGTCAGCATCATCACCGGGGCCAGGAGCACCAGTTGGGGCAGGGCCGTGAGGCCGTCCGTGCCGGGCATGCGTACGTCGAGCAGGACCACGTCAGGGTGCACGCGCTCCGCCGCCGACACGGCCTCGGTGCCGTTCGACGCCTCCGCGACCACCTCCATGTCCGGGTGGCCGCCCAGTAGCGCCGCCAGGCCCGCGCGGACAACCGGGTTGTCGTCCGCCACCAGCACTCTCAGCAGCTCGGGCCGCCGTTCACGTGTGGACATGCGATGCGGCCTCCTTCCGGGGTCGAGGCCGGGGTACGTAGTCAAGTCCGGGCGGGTGCACGTCCACACGGATCTCCGTGCCCCCCTCTTCGCATCGGCCCACATGAATCACCGCACCCAGCGACCTCGCCTGTTCCACCATGCCCAGCACTCCGAAGTGGCCTGATCTGGCGGTCTCTTCGAGGTTCAGGAGGTGGGGGAAGCCCACTCCGTTGTCCCGGATGCGCAGAGTCACACCCTCCCCCTGTGTCTCCACCTCCAGCTTCACCCTCGTCGCGTGCGCGTGCCTGCGCGTGTTCTCCAGGGCCTCCGACACGATCGCCAGCAGGTGGTGTGCCGTCCTGTGCGGAAGGGCGTCACCCCGCCTGGCGGGCGCCTCCAGGCTCGTACGGATTCCCGTGCTCTGCTCGAACTCCTCCGCGCTGTGGGCCAGTTCCGCCATCAGGTCCACGTCCGGGGACGTCAGGTCCGTATGGTGGCGCAGGTCCGTGAGGAGGTCGCGGGACTCCGTTGCCGCTCGGCGGGCCGCCGAGGCCACCAGGGTTGCCTGGCGCCGCACCGCATCCGGGTCCGCGTCGGCCGCGGAGGTCGTCGACAGGGCCTCCGCCGCCAGTGCCAGGCCGTGCAGGGTCTTCGTGACCGAGTCGTGCATCTCCCTTGCCAGGCGCGCCCGTTCGGACTGCACCGCCTCCGCCACCGCCAGCCGGGAGTTCGCCTCCGCCAGTGCCTCGCTCGCCGTACCGAAGCGGAACATCAGGTTGCGCAAGGTGACGCCGATGATGCCGGCTCCGATACAGAAGCCCGCGATGAGGAGGGTGCTCGCGCCGGTGCCCGGATGGTGTTCCCAGGCTCGGTAGACCGTGAGGAGTACCACCAGCTGCAGGCCGGTGAAGACGCCTGAGCCGCGCCAGCCGTAGAGGAGGCCCGCGAGGAGGGGGGTGCACGCCGTGGCGTACGCCAGGGGGGAGGCCGGGGACGCGGTGAGGAGGAGTATCGCCGCGAACGTCAGGTCCACTGCCATCAGGGTGGGGTGGGCCAGAAGACGGGGGGCCAGGCGGTCCCAGTCGCGGTACATGGCGTACGAGGCCGTTATGCCCAGGACCGCCGCCGCCAGGACCGCGTAACGCGGGGCGCCCTCCGCCGTGTTCGTCATCGCGAAGGGGGCGCCGAGGGCCAGCATCATCATGCGTACGGCGAACGCCTGGCGGCACAGGGCCTGGAGGGCGTTCAGCTGGAGGCGGACGGTTGCGGGGGCCGGGGCGTCGTCGGCCAGGTAGCCGGCGGTCGGGTCGTAACCCCGGACCCGCTCCTGTCGACGTCGCATGCGCGTCACCCACGCCTTCATGGCCCTCAACGCCCCAGAATCGAGCCGAAGTTGGTGCCCGAGCCGAGGAACATGCCCGTCGCGATGAGGATCATCGTCGCCGGGAGCATGAACACCAGGGTGACGAGGGTGGCCTTGGGGATCGTCTTCGCGGCGCGGCGGCGGGATTCCTGGGCGTCCGTGCGGCGCATGTCCGCGGCGATCTGGATCAGGGTCTCGGCAATCGGAGAGCCGAGTTCCTCGCCCTGTTGGAGCGCCGAGACGAACTGGGCCACCTGCTCACTGGAGTTGCGCTTGCGGAGCGCGTCGAAGGCCTGGCGGCGACTGACGCCCATGTCCATCTGGCGGAGTGTGATGCGGAGTTCGTCCGCCCACGGGCCCTCGTACCGCTCCGCAACGCGGTCCAGGGCCTGGCGGAAGCCGAGGCCCGCCGAGACCACGACCGCGAGGACGTCCAGGAAATCGGGAAGCGTACGGTCGATGACCTCTTCGCGTTCCCGTACCGCCTGCCAGATCGCCGCGTCCGCCGCCGTCACTCCGAACGCGAACGTGATGACGGCGAGGACGAGTTGGCCGTTGGTGAGGAAGATCAGGCCCAGCAGGACGCCGAAGGTGACGTAGACCGCGCGGCGGGCCGCGTAGCGGGTGATGGTCAGGCCGCCGGGGTTGCCCGCCATGTCGATGCGCAGGCGCTTCGCGTCGACCCGGCGGGGGCCCATCAGGCGCAGCACGAGGGGGGCGAACCGCATGCCCATGCGGTCCACCGCCGAGTCCGCCTTCGAGACCCGGGTGCCGCCGACCTCCAGGGCCAGCATCAGGTCGGAGGGGAGTTTGGCGTCCGCCCGGATCATGCGGATGCCCAGCAGGGCGCCCGCCACCGCGATCGCCATCAGGAGGGCCAGTAGTAGAGGCAGCATCCGTTCGCTCACTCCCCTCAGACTTCGATCTTGCCGAGGCGGCGGATGACGAAGAAGCCGACCGTGTACAGGCCCAGGGAGAGGAGGATCAGGCCCTGGCCGAGGCCGGAGCCGGTCACCTTCTCCAGGGCGCCCTCGTTCGAGGAGTTGATGAGGAGGAGGGAGCCGAGGCCCAGGCAGGGGACCGTGAACGCCGTCGCGTTGACCTCCGACAGCATCGTGCGGACCTCTCGGCGCGTCTCCTTGCGGTCCTCAAGGGTCTGGGTGAGGTTACGGAGGGAGCTGACGACCGAGCCGCCCGCCTTGTTGGCGAGGACCAATGTCGTTACCAGGACGATCAGTTCGCGGGACGGGAGGCGTTCCGCCAGTTCGCCGAGTGCGTCGTCGACCGTACGGCCGAGGGTCAACTGGTCGGCCACCCGGGCCAGTTCCTCGCCCGCCGGGGCCTCAAGCTCCTCCGCCGCCATCGCCAGTGCCGTACGCAGGGCGAGACCGGCCGCCGTGGCGTTGGCCAGCAGCCGGGCCACGTCCGGGAGTTGGTTGATGAACGCCTCGATACGTTTCTGGCGCTGCCAGTTGAGGAAGATCGCCGCGCCCCAGACCGTCACCAGCGCGGCGATCGGGCCGAAGAAGGGCGCCAGTACGGCCGCTGCCAGCAGCCACAGCGCGACGCCGACACCGGTGACGTACGTGAAGAACTCGCCCGCCGTCAGGTCCAGTCCGGTCGCCGAGAGGCGGAGCTGGATCGTGCGGCCGAGGCGGGTGCGGCGCAGCCGGCGGTCGACGGTCGCGAACCGGCGTACGCGTCCTGCCACCGTGTGGAGGGCGCCGCCGCCGGAGAGACGGTCTTCGAGCGCCTGGCGCTGGGCGCGGCCGGTGGCGTACGTGTGCACGCCCGCGACGGCGAGTGTGCCGCACAGCATGGTGGCGCCCAGTGCCAGCGGGACCGAGTTGTTCATGGCAGCTCGCTCCGCCCGGTGATCCTGGTGGTGGTCCGCGTGTTCATCCGATCGCCTGCCTCGTGTCCAGTACGTCGAGCACCTCTGCCACTCCGAACGCCGGTGGCAGCGATTCGTTCGCCAGGTACAGCTTCTCGGCGACCGGGCGGGGCAGCGGGAGGTGCTGGAAGTGGCCCTGGGCGACGCGGTCGGGGCCGGACGGACGGGTGACGTAGCGGGAGACGGTCGCGATGCGGAACTGTTCGCGGCCGTGGGAGACGAGCAGGGCGATCTCCGCGATACGGCGGGATCCGTCGGCGTGGCGGGCCAGTTGGACCACCACGTCCACCGCCGAGTTGATCTGGTCCTTCAACGCCTCGAAGGGGATCATGACTTCGGACATCGAGCCCAGGGTCTGCAGCCGCATCAGCGCGTCCTCCGCCGAGTTGGCGTGGACGGTGGCCAGGGAGCCGTCGTGGCCCGTGGACATCGCCTGGAGCATGTCGAGGGTCTCGCCGCCGCGGACCTCACCGACGATGATGCGGTCGGGGCGCATACGCAGGCTGTTGCGGACCAGGTCGCGGATGGTGATCTGGCCCTTGCCCTCCACGTTCGGCGGGCGGGACTCGAGGCGGATCACATGCTCCTGCTGGAGCTGGAGTTCGGCCGAGTCCTCGATGGTGATGATGCGTTCGTGGGCGGGGACCAGGCCGGACAGGGCGTTGAGGAGCGTGGTCTTGCCGGTGCCCGTACCGCCGCTGACGATGACGTTGAAGCGGGCCCGGACGAAGGCCGCGAGGAGCATCAGCATCTGCTCGTCGAGCGAGCCGAGGCCGATCAGCTCCGGGAGTGTGTAGGCGCGGGGGAAGCGGCGGATCGTGAGCGTCGGGCCGGTGAGGGAGAGCGGCGGGATGACGACGTTGACGCGTTCGCCGGTGGGCAGCCGGGCGTCGACCATCGGATTCGACTCGTCCACGCGCCTGTTGACCGTCGAGACGATCCGCTCGATGGTCTGCATCAGCTGCTCGCTCGACGCGAAGCGCATGGGGAGCTGTTCGACGCGGCCGGCCCGTTCCACGAAGATCGAGTCGGGGCCGTTGACCATGATCTCGGTGATCGACGCGTCGGCGAGGAGCGGTTCGAGGACGCCCAGGCCGAGGGCCTCGTCGACCACCCGCCTGATGAGCTGGGAGCGTTCGGCGGAGGAGAGGACCGGGCCCTCGCGGCTGATGATGTGGCCGAGGACGCGTTCGAGGCGGACACGGCGTTCGGCCGCCGCGAGGCTGGACATCTCCGCGAGGTCGATCTCTTCGAGGAGCTTGGCACGGTAGACGGCGACGAGGTGGCCGTCCTCGCGTGCGGTTCCGTTGCCGTTGTCGTCGGGGGAGGCTATGCGGGAGCGCAGGCTCATGGTCTCGGTCTCAACTCCTCTCCAGTCAAACCGGGTTGTGGCTTCTGTCGAACCAAGTGCGGCTTCTGTCAAAACAGGTTGTGGCTTCTGTCGGTCAGCCGTCGTCGTCGTTGGGCATGGTGGCTTCGCGGGTCACGGGCCAGGCGTCGAAGATCGGGATGATCGCGGGGACGGTGACGGTCACGGTCGCGGTGGTCGTGTCGCCCGCACCGAGCGGCGCGTCCACCTGCGGATTGAGCCAGTCGCTGACGGAGGCGACACCCGCCGCTTCCCCGTCGCCGTCCAGGGAGGCCGCCCTGGCCGCCGCACGCGCCCCCGTCCCGGCCTGGTTGATGCCGTAGCCGATGAGGCCGAGCTGGATGCAGGCCAGGCCCACGACGATGAGGATCGGGAGGAAACCGGTGAACTCCAGGATGGAGGCGCCCCGGTCACCCCGTCCCCGCTCTTCCCGGAGGCGGCTCGCCAGACGGTCCCGAAGGCTCCTCATCAGTCCCCGTCCCCTTCCAGCGCCGCCCCCGCCTCGCCGTTCACCCTCCAGTTGACGTCGAACCCGGGGAAGAACAGGGGTACTTGGGCGCTGACGGTGGCCTTCATGACCTCGCCCTCGGGGCCGCAGTCGATGGCGGCACCGGACCAGGCTCCGGGGAGGTGCTCGCCGCCCGCGCTCTCGCAGGCCCCCTCGTAGCCGGCGGGGTCGAGGGCGTACGCCGCTGTGGCCGCGCGAGCCGCCTCGTCCGCCGCGTTGCCGGCCAACGAGTACGTGTAGCCGTACAGCGCGCACTGCCACAGGATGCTCATCACGACGAGCAACAGCGGGAACATGCCCGCGAATTCGAGGGTCACGGCGCCTCGGTCGCCGCGCTCTCCGCGTCGGCGCAGGGTCAGTGCGCCCCGGTCCGAGGACGAGGACTTACGCCGTTTGCCGCCGCCCCCCTCCGGGACGACGACGAGGCCCAACTCCCCCGCCAGCGCCCACAGTGCCTGCTTGACCGTCGACCGGGCGTCCAGGTCCTGGAGCCGTCCGGCGTCGACGACGCCCTGAAGTTCCTTGAAGGCGGCGGGGATTGAAGCCCGCGCGACCTTCGTTCCGGTGACCTTCTCGACGAGGGCGGGCTGGATCTCCGTACCCTTGGACTGCCTGTTGACGACCGTCAACGTCTCCTCGGCCTTGCGGATCTGGAGGCGGTCCCAGAGGCGGACCATGCGTTTGGCGGCGCGTACGGCGATGACGTCCGGGGTGACGAGGAGCAGGGCGTGGTCGGCCATCTCGACGGCGGCGGCCGTGGCCGAGTCCATCCGGGCGCCGCAGTCGACGATGACGACGTCATTGCGGGAGCGCAGGGCGGCGACGATCTGGCGGGCCGCGCGGTCGGTGACCTCCTCGCCGCGTTCGCCCTCGGCGGGGGCGAGGAGCAGGCCGATGCCGGTGTCGTGGATGAAGACGGCGTCCTGGAGGACACGCGGGTTGATGTCCGTGATGCCGGCCAGGTCGGCGACCGACCTGCGGAACTGGACGTCCAGGTAGGAGGCGACGTCCCCCGACTGGAGGTCCAGGTCGAGAAGGGCGACGGTGCGGCCCGACGCCCGTGCCGCGAGGGCGAGTTGGACGGCGGTGACGGTCGCGCCGACACCGCCCTTGGCGCCGGTGACGGTGACGACCGTACCGCCGGGGCCCGAGTACAACTCCGGTGCGCTGCTGCCGAGATGGCGTCGCATGCCCGACGACCAGGACGCGGCGGCTGTCACCCGCTCGGCCAGGGACTCGTAGGTGAGCGGCAGTTGGACGATGCCGCGGGCGCCGGAGTCCATGGCGGCGGTGAGGACGCCGGTGCTGGGGTCGGCGGTGATGAGGACGACCCCGACGGCCGGGAAGCGCAACACGAGGTCGCGTACGAGGTCGAGGGCCGGGACCGGCCCTATCCGCTCGTGTACGAGGACGACTTCGGGCAGTTCTTCGAGGGACTCGGCGGCCAGCCGGGCCAGAGTGTCGAGCAGCGCGGTCGAGTCGGCGACGGGCGGGGCGGGTTCGGCGTCGGGGAGCCTGCTGAGGAGGGTGGTCAGGGCGCGAGCGGACTCGATGTCGGCGGTGGCGGGGAGGATGCGGATGGTCATCGGCACACCCTCGCCGGGCACGACCTCGGCCGCGGCTGCGGCTTCGTACGTACGGACCTCATGCCCGGCCTCCTACTTGTCCTTGTCGAGGGTGTACGTACGGTCGCTGTCGCCGGGGACGGCCGTCAGTTCGCCGCCCGCGACCAGGGACAGCCGGACGTGTTCGGCGAACGACTCGGCGTACGCGACACGTTGGGCGTTCGGCGTCGTGAGCGCGAAGGTGATCGGGACGGCCTCCGTCGCCGTACGCCGGCGTTCGCTGCTCGACTGTCCCGCTTCGAGGGCGGTCAGCTTGCCGACGTCGATGACGCGCGCGTTGGTGACGAGCAGCTTGACCTCGTCGACGTTCTTCTCGCTGTCCTTGGACTCGAAGGTGGCGTAGATGTTGACGAGCGACCCCGGGTTGATCTTTCCGGCGACACCGGTCGACGCGTCGATCATGATCGCGATCTCCTGCTCACCGGCGGCCAGTTCGGGCCGGTCGACGATCATGTCGGTCTGCAGCAGGGAGCCCTTCTCCAGCCGGGTCACCGCGATCTTGCCGCGGATCTGGGAGGCCTTGGTGACGGCGGTCGCCGACAGCCAGCGCTCCGGCATGGAGATCTTCTCGAACTGGTCGGCCGTGAGCTCCTTGTAGGGCGCGATGTCGCTCTTGAGGCGGTACGCCGTCACCTCCGGGCCGACCTTGGAGTTCACGTCGCGGATCACCGAGAGCACTCCGACGAAGGCGCCGATGGCGCACAGGGTCGAGAGGACCAGCAGGACGACGCCGCGGCGCTGGCGTGAGTTCATGACGCGGACAACCTCGATCGGGGGTGGGGACGGACGGGGTCGAGCGGTCGTGCCGTTCAGGGGGTTGCGTGAGGTGAGGGTTCAGTTGTGGGAGTGCGTCTCTTACGTCTTACCTCGGGGCAGTGCTGCTCGTACTGATGTTCCCGAGGCTCCTGCTGGGGTTCCTGCCCGCCCGAGGGCCGCGGGAAGCTCTTGCGGACGGGCGAGTGGGGCGGCGCAGAATCCGCAGCGGTCGCCGATGAGTTCGAGACCGCACCAGTGGCACTCCTCGCGGCGTACGGAGGAGACCAGTTGGTAGAGCACGGAGACGTCGTGCAGCCCGGCCGCGAACTCGACGACCTTCCCGGTCCCCCACCAGCGCACGGACTCCGCGGGCAGCGGTACGGGGGCGACTCCCTGGACGCGCCAGGCGGGTGCGAGGGTCGAGGTGACCCAGTCGGAGGGCGGCTGCCCCTGCGCCACGAGCAGCCGCGTCCCGAACTCGGGCCCGGCCAACTCCTCCTGGCCCACCCGTACGAGCTGGGCTCGCGGATTGGCCAGTACGGCGAACTGGGCGCCCGGCACCCAGGACTTGGCGTGCGACTTGAGCGAGACGGGCACCCGGTCCAGCTTGGCGACGGAGCCGAGGAGGGCGCCGGCGTAGATGTAGTGGGCGAGGAGACGGGCGGAGGACGCCAGTACGCCCGGGCTGAAGTCGCACATGGAGAGCTGGCGCAACTGCTGGGCGAGCAGGGCGAGTCCGAGGGGCGGCAGATCGACGCCGAGCAGCGCGATGCGGTCGCTCTCCAGGACGGAACGCACGGTGTGCAGCCGCCGGGTGACGGCCGGGTCCGTGGACGCCGGGTAGAGGGCGATGACGTACCCGTGCTGCTCGATGAGCGTGTGCATGCCCATGAGGGCGCCGTCGAGGGTGTCGAGGGTCGGGACGGCGGCGGGTGGGGTCTGCCGGTCATGCGGTGGGAGCACCAGATCGGAACTGGTGACGGCTATCGCGGTCGGCACGGCTGCACACCACCCCGTTCACTGCGGCGGGGTGGTCGGCCACCGCCTCAGATCGCCCCTGTGACGTCCTCTTGCATCAGCACCTTATCCACGGCATGGCCCGCTCAACACCGAATCTTCTAGATCAACTAACGGAAGGTGGAGCTTGATCGACGGAGAGTGAGGCGAATATGCCACAAGTCGGGTGCCGGGGAGGGGAGTTGACGGGGTACGCGCGGCGCACCGATGCACCTCGGGCGGAAAAGTTCACCGAGATCCCTCACACCTTCGAGAGTTCCCCACGCAATCCCCACCCCGCTCCCGGAATTGTGGCCTCCATCACAGCGCGAGCGGTTCGCCCCTGGTCCACTGCCCGGATGCTGATCAACCTGATACTCCGCGTCCTCCCCTGGTGGATCCGCGAGCCCCTGGTCATCGCCGTCAGCCTCTTCTTCTGCGGCCTCGCCTTCTACTGGACCGTCACGGACGGAGGGTGGGCCAGATTCGGCATCGGCGTCCTGTTCCTCGCCGTCGCGGCCCTCCGGATCCACATCCTCAGAGGGGAGTTGAGATCCTGGCAGACAGCGAGAAGCCCCGCGGGTGCCCCACCGGTGGCTGACCACAGCTGACCGTGGGCGCCCGGAAGGGGGGCGCCTCACGGCAGGTTGATCTCCTTGCGGGCTTCCGTCACCCAGCGCAGCACGCCGTGGGAGTCGGTGCTCTCGGCCAATTCCGTGGCTTCGTCGAGCAACGCCGCCGCGTCGTCGCGCCGCTCCTGCTGGCCGGCCAGATAGGCAAGCCCGATCAGGTTCGCGGCCACCCCCGGCAGGAATCCCAGCTCCCTGCGGAGACGGGTGGACTCCTCGAAGCGCGCCCGGGCCTCGTCCAGGCGGCCGGCCATGTGGTCGGCGAAGCCGAGGTGGCGCAGCGCGTAGGACATCGTCAGCCGGTCACCCGCCCGGGTGGCGAGTTCGAGAGCGCGCTCGAAGGTGGGTAGGGCAGTCTCGGTGTCGTCGCGGACCACTTGATGGAAGGCGCCGACCCAGAACACGGCTTCGCCCTCGCCCCGCCCGTCACCGAGCCGCCCGTACAGCTCCGCCGCACGCTCGAAGAACTCCAACTCCCGCGCGTCCTCGGCCCGCTCCTCCAGAAAACGGGCGTGGATCACCCGGCCGCGGGCCAGCGCGAGGTCCGCCTCGACCTCGTCGAGGTTCCGGTCGGCGGAGGCAAGCGCACCGCTGTCGCCGCCGAACACGGCACGTTCGTAGAGGAGTTCGGCTCGCTCGATCCGCTCGTCGGCAGTCATGGCGGGAGGGTATCGACCGCACGAGGAGGGATTCGGTGCCTTTCGAGCAAGCGGCGGAGCGGACAGCGGGTCCTTTGCCGTTGCCACAGCGCAACCTTGGGCAGCCTGACTACAACACGGACCCCACCGATACCGTCTTGGCTCAGCCAGCACATCTGCCTGACGGGGAGTCCACTGTGAAGCGCCGCTCTTTGCCCATTGCCGCCGCGTCCGCCGCGACGGCAGCGCTGCTGCTGACCGCGTGTGGCGGCAGCGACGGCGGATCGAAGGACGATCACGAGATCGCCGGGGCCGACACAGGCAGCGAGACATCCGCATCACCGACGGCACCCGCCTCGGCCTCGGCGGCCTCCGCCAGCCGACCGAAGATCGAGCTGCCGTCCGATCTGACGTACACCTTCGAATGGCCCAAGACCGGCGACACGGACAAGGACGCGGTCCTGAGCGACAGCGAGGAGTCCATCAAGGCCGTGGACCTCGCGATCGTGAACCAGAACGCCCTGGACAAGGCCTACCTCTACTACTACGAGGGCGAGGCAGCCGCCGGCACGGAGTCGTTCGTCCAGAAGTACGTGGATGCCAAGGCGAGCATCACGGGTGCCTATCGCTTCTACTCCCCGGACATCACGGTCGACGACGCCGGAACGGCATCCCTCAGCTACTGCGAGGACCAGGGGAAGGCATACGTGAAGTACCTGGAGACCGGCACGGTCAAGAAGACCGAGGTCAGCGCCAAGAGTTACGTCAGTTACCACACGTCGCTCAGGCGGAGCAGCGAGGGCGTCTGGGTCGTCGAGGAGATGGTCTCCCAGGTGGGGAGTACCAGGTGCCGGCCTTGAGGACCGGATCCGCACTCCATATCTTCTTTCCGAACCGAGGGTGGCCACATGCCCGAGGCTAATTGAAGTCGGCGCCCGAGAATGGGTCAGGATTCTCACCCCAGTGAAACACGAAGCCCCCTTCTCCTTGGCAGGAAGCGGCATACAAGCCTCGATCACGGAGATGGAATTCTTCACGAACCCAGCCATCCATCGCCAAGGCCGCCACCTCCGACCGAAAATGGGCGAGAGGGAAGACAAGCGATGTGACCTTGACGATCAAGCCGTCCGGATGAGTGGCAGACAGTTCCGGAGCATGAACCGCGAGTCCAAATGAAAGCCATGCGGAGTCACGCCAGTCGATCCCAACAGGTGGCACCAACCACACATTGCGGAAAACTCGCAAAATAGATTCTTCACTCGAACCAGGGGTGCGGTATTCTCCTGTCAGGTCTGCGGCCAATCCACCGAAGGGGCTATGGAGGCGGTATTTGAATATGCTCGAAATATCTCTTCACCCTTGAGCTATCGAATTCTTCTGGTGAGTTCCTGCAAGGCCTGATCAGGTGTGGTTGCGAGCAGCCTCACCGAGTCCATCCCGACATAAACCGCACCGTCCTCCGCAATGCCAACATGTTGATTGGTTCGATCAATCATGCCGACAGGGTAGAGATAAGCACCTGCTTGCTCACTGAGATCATCGAGAATCTCGTCGTCCCACATGGCCAAGAGCGGGTCGAGCCGGAATTCTCCCCATGGCATGGAATCCCTCGGCTCCCGATGCGGGATCCCCACACACCCGAATTCGGCAAGGAACCGCTGCGCTGCCTCATGCATCTCGAATTCGCCCTGCTGGCGCAGGATGCTCTCCCACGTGGCTGTAGGAACCGAACGGCCGGGGTACCAGCCGGCCGCGCGCAGCACTCGGTCCGTTTCCGCGGGCCAACGCCGCTCAGCATCGGCACCTGGACCGACGGCCTCGATCCGGTCCCAGAACGAGTGGGCTCCCACCGGAACGTCAGGTACCCAGATGCCCGCTTGCGTTCCTTGCAACTGGACGAGTCGATCGAGTGCCTGGTCGACGGTCTCGGCCAGCAACTCCCCGTGTTCCCTGGCTAGGTAGACCGCCCCGTCGGCGGCGATGCCCAGATAGCTGTTTCCGTTGCCGGCCTGGCCGATAGGACAGAGATGTGTCCCGGCTTCCTCACTCAGCCTGGCAAAGGTCGCGCTGTCCCACTCAGCTTTGAGTGGGTCGAACCTGATGGCTGACCGGGTCAGGATCGAGTCCGCCGGCCAGCCGTAGGTCACCAGGCCTCCGAATTCGGCGAGGAACCGTCGCGCGGCCTCGTGGACCTCGAACTCCCCACGCTCACGCAGAATCCACTCCCACGTGGCGGTGGGCACCGAACGGCCTGGCTGCCACCCGGCCTTCCGCAGTACTTGGTCGGTCTCTGTGGACCAACGCCGCGCTTCTTCACTCATCTAGGACACCCCTCGAATCCCCAACCGATCAAGAACATCTTGGCAGGAGTCACAAATGGGCTTCGGCACCCCATGCATGGGATTGCCCGGCGCACGCACGTTCACCGCCGCCATCACTCCGCCCCGGGGATCGACCCCGGCCTTCATGGCGTTCGAGAGCGCTTCCGCCTCACCACACCTCCCGTGCTGGCCTCCAGCGCGCTCCTTGATGGCCTGCGGAACTTGATCGTAGGCGGCTCGGATGTCCGGATGCAGGTCGTGGTCTCCTCCACCCTTGACGCTCGCACCGTTGAACGGCGTCTCATGTCCCGGCACCGACAACCCGGCCGCACTTGTGGGCCTGGTGTGCTTGTTCGCTCCTGGCCGCGCCTGTTCTTCGTCGGCTCTCCGCCTTGCGGCAGCACTCGCTGCTTCTTCACAGGCCGGCGACAGCCCGAGCGGGTCGACAGCAGTGAACGGATTCGAGACGTACGCACGGGGGTTCGGCCCAGGCGCGAGACCGAGGGGATCCAGGGAGACGTACTGGCCTGTCTCCGGGTCATAGTGACGGTGGTAGTTGTAGTTGAGTGCTGTTTCGGGGTCGTGGTACTGGCCCGGAAAACGCAGAGGGCAGTACGCACCATCAGGGCCGGGGTCGTCGAGAGGTGCGCCCCATACGGTCGTTCGTGCCCTCCACGCCAATTCTCCGCGTTCGTCGACCAGTTCTGTCGGAGTGCCGACGACGTCGGTGACGATGGAATAGAACTGGTCGTCCACCCACTCCTGGGAGACGTCCCCGACGGGGACCCTGTCCACCTGGGTAACCGGGCTGAAGCGGTCCCGTTCCCAGTCCCACACCGTGCAGGAGGGCATCTCATCGCCGCCCCGCGCAATCTGCTCGGCCGGAACGAATCCGTCCCAGGCGAAGGTCACTTCCTCCACCACGGTCTCGCCATCCGGTGCGAACCGTCGTTTTGATGTGCGACGGCCGAAAGGGTCGTACTGATAGGCCCACTTCGTACCGTCGGGTGTGGTCACACCGACAAGACGGTCCTGGCTGTCCCAGGCATAGCGCCACACATCGGGTTTGCGGGAGAGACGCTTCTTCCGTCTGACCACCACCCGGCCCTGACCGTCGTACTCATAGCGGATGTCCCCGGATTTGCGGACGGAACCGCGCTCGGAGGTCTGTGCGGAGCGAGCAGACAGATCCGCCTGCCACTCGCCCCCGCTGAGATTGCCCGCCGCGTCGTACGCGTAGCGTTCGGACCACGTCGCCGCCCGCACCCCGGTGACCCGCCCGCTGCCATCGGTGTCGACAAGGCGGTCACCGTTGAGCAGGTCGCTGATCGCCGAGACCGTTCCGTCGGGGCGGTAGCGGTATGCACGATGCTGGACACGCCGCGGTTCGACTGCCCCCGTCGGATCGGCACTCGCCGTCAGCGTCTGCGAGTTCAGCCTTCCGTCCGCATCCCAGGCCTGGCTCAGAACGGCGGAACCTGTGCGGCGCTCGATCTCGCGCCCGGCCGCGTCATACGCGAACGTGACGGTCCTGCCCGCGGTCCGCAACAACGTGGGCCGGTCGCTTCCGTCGTACTCCCAGATGCTCTCCGCGTTCGACGGGGTCACCCTGCGAATACGTCTGCCCAGCACGTCGTAGGCCGAGCGTACGGTCGCGCCGTTGCACGTTTCGGCGAGGACCCTGCCTCGGGCGTCCCGCTCGTAGGTCAGCTCGGTCTGACCGTCGACCACCCGCAGCAGGTTTCCCACCGGATCGTACGTGTATGTGGTGACCCCTTCCGGTGTGTGCTGCTGCGCCACCTTGCCGAAGGCGTCACGGATGTAGTCGATGGACTGGCCCACGCCGTTGGTCTGTCCCACGAGACGACCGGCCGCGTCGAACCGGTAGTTCTGTGCGCGTCCGTCGAAGTCCTGCTCACGAACCAGTCGGCCGGTCTCGTCGTAGAAGTACCGCCAGGCGACGCCGAGTTGGTTGGTGACCGACGTGACACGCAACTGACCGTCGTAGGCGAATTCCAGACGGGAGCCGTCGGGGTCGATGCGGACTGCCGGCAGGTCGAAGCCGCCGTACTCGAAGCGTGTCACCTGTCCGAGGGTGTCCGTGTGCTCGATGAGGTTGCCCTCACCGTCGTGGACACGTCGCTCTGTGGTGCCGTCGGGGAGGGTGCGCCTGCTGAGCCTTCCTTCCGGCGTCCAGCCGAACCGGGTGACTGCCCCGTCCGGTCCGGTCTCTGCGGTGACCCTGCCGAACACGTCCCGTTCGTACCGTGTCGTCCGACCCTCGGCGTCGGTGGTGCCGCCCGGCAGACCCGCCGCGTCGGACTCCAGCAATGCGGTACGCCCGGCAGCGTCGGCGGCCGCGGTGAGTGCGCCGATCTCGTTGTACTCGTAGGAGATGCGAGCGCCGGTGGGATCCGTCTCCGACGTCAGGTTGCCGCGCTCGTCGTATTCCATGCGCCAGACGTGGCCATCCGCCTGGGTCACCGACACGGGCCGGCCGTACGCGTTGTTCTCCGCGTGCTCCCGGCTGCCGTCCGGTCGGATGACAGCCGTTGGGGCGCCCTGCTCGTCGTACTCGTAGCGGGTCGTCAGGCCGAGCGAATCCGTGCGGGAGAGCAGCCGGTCGTAGCGGTCCCACGCGGAATACGTGGAGTGGCCGAGCGGGTCGGTCACAGCGACGAGTTGATGGAGTTCGTTGTGCCGGTACGTCGTGGTGTTGCCGAGTGCGTCGGTGTAGTGCGTCTCGCGGTTGGCGGTGTCGTAGGTGATGGTGCAGGAGAGACGGCCCTCGGCCCCCTCGCCTCGTATGCAGCGGTCCTGATCGTCGTAGGTGAAGCGGTACCAGCAACCGATGCGGTCAGTCCACGACGTGATGCGTGCCTGGCTGTCATAGGTGAGCCTCAGTGGCAGACCACTGGAGTTGTAGATCTCGGTGAGGTCGCCGTCGGAGCTGTACGCGTAGCGCCGGAGGACCGTGCTCTCGGGGCTCTCCTGCGGGGTGCGCAGACGTAGTCGAACGACACGTTCGCCCTCGGTGTCGACGTGGAGGTGTCGGCCGGCGGAGTCACGTACGGCGACGGGGACGCCCCTGGCATCACGGTCGAAGTCGATCCGCAGACCGTTGCGGTCCGTGATTGCGGCGAGGGGAACCGTGAATACGCCGTCGGCCGCAGCCGGGGTCTCCTGAGCAGTGAAGTGACGGACAAGACCCGTGGCCGGGTCGGTGATGCGCAGGGGAGCACCGGGCGTCCCGTCCCACTCCAACGGCCAGCGCGGACCTTCCAACGGCATGACCGAGGCGCCTGGTTCAGGCACCGGATAGAGCAGGATCATGCCGTCCTCGGCGGCGAACACGGCACCGTCGTCGTCCAGCTCAAGGCGCTCATCGAGGGTGGATGCCCAGGACGGGCCGAACGATCGCCCTGACCGATAGGTCGACAGATGGGTACGGCGCAGAATCAGCGGGAGCAGCCCAGGCAACTCGACGTCGGTCTCCTCCATCAGCATCTCGCCGGAGACCATGTCGATCGGGTCGCCCTTCTTGGTGCGCCCCAATGCCTGCTTGGCCTTGCTCACCGCGTTGTCCACCCCGCGGCGGAGACCACCCTTCCCCAAACCCTTGGCCATACCTTTGAGGCCGACCTTGGCGAACGCCTTCATACCCTTGGCGAGCCCGCCGAGGGTGGTCAGCCCCTTCATCCCCGGTATGCAGTCGAGCGCGGCAAATCCGACATCCCACAGAGACGCCTGTCCCTTGGAGTATTTGTAGAGCGTGTCGGCGAGCACCACCAGGGCCGCGATCAGCACGATCGCCCCGAGAATCGGCCCCCCGATAATCATCGCCACGACACCCACAACCGCGACGACGATCTTGCACACCGCGACGATGCTGTCCCAGTTGTCGGTGAACCAGTCACCGACCTCCTCCCACCAACTCCGGTTCTGGATACCGGCGTCGGAGGCCTCGTCGATCTTCCGCTTCGCCTCGCCGGCCGCGTCCTCGCGCATCTTCCGCGCGTCCTCGGCCATCTTCTTCGCCGCGTCCAGAGCGGACTGCGCGCCGGTGACGTCGGACTGGGCTGTGCTCTGGGCCGACTTGGCGTGCTGGGCGTCCCGGGTGGCGGCCCGGACCTTCGCCTCGTCCGGCGGCTCCGTCGCCTTGCTGCCGGTCGGGTCGTCCTTGTACTTGTCGGACTCCTTGCCGGCACGGGTGACCCACGAATCGGCCGACGACAGACGCGACTTGGCGGAGGACAGGTCCGCCTGCGCCTCCCGCCCCTTGGCCAGCGCCTTGTCCGCCAACGCCTGCGCCCGCTCCAGCTTCGGCCAGTAGTCCACCAGCGCATCACCGCACAGGTCGTACGACCTCTTCAGCTTCTTCAGGTTCTTGGG
>NZ_JBSFMT010000103.1:0-29365 GCF_053599695.1 Streptomyces sp. NPDC000878
GGCCCCGCCAACAGCGGCAGGCCGGGCCACAGTCCTCGGTGCGGCTCCCGAACGGGGTGTGTGCACTCAGCTCGTGTACTGGTGCAGGCCGGGCACCGTCAGCGTGCCGCCGAACTGGCCCGCCTGGATGACCTTCACGTTCGTGAAGTAGATCAGGGGGATGTTCAGGGGCGGCGGGCTCTTCGGGCTGAACGTCACCGGGATCAGGCCGAACAGGTTGCCGGAGATGCTCTCCGTGTACATGATCGTCTTGCCGTTGTCGATCGTGGACGTCGAGCCCTTGGCCGCCTGCACGTGGTAGGTCTTGCCCGAGGTGTCGTCGCTGACCAGCTGGTGCAGGTCGCCGATGTCCGTGCCGTCGGAGATCACGTACTTCAGGACTTCCTTGACCGTGCCGTCGGCGGTGCGCACCTTGACGATGCCCTGGTAGTCCGCGCCCTTGAGCAGCAGCGAACTGGCCTCCAGGGTCCACGGGTCGTCGGGCAGCCGGATGGTGTTGTCGACTCCGCCGAGGTCCTCCGTGGCGACCGGGCAGTCGTCCACGTCGGTTGTCGCGCTCGCCGAGGGGGTCGGGGAGGCGGTGGCCTCGTCGGCCGTCTCCTCTGCGGCCTCGGTGGTGTCCTCGGCCGCCTTGGTCGTGTCCTCGACGGTGTCCTTGAGGACCTCGGTGACCTTGGCGGTCGAGTCCTTGACCGTGGTGGAGTCGGTCGTCGTGTCCTTGCTGTCGTCGGAGTCCGTCTCCGTGCTCGCCGCGGGCGACGCGGTCGGCGTCGGCGTGGCGCTCGCGGTGGTGTCGGCCGACTCGGTGGTCTCCGTCGACTCCGTGGACGACGTGTCGCTCGACGAGTCCGTGCCACCCGTGAAGATGCCCGTGATCGCGTCGCCGATGGTCTCCAGCAGGCCGCCGCTCTCCTCGGTGGCGCTCGCGCTCGCCGAGGGGGTGGGCGTGGCCGTGTCGCTGTCGCCGCCGGTGTTGCCGCTGGACGTCGTCCTGCTCGCGGAGGGCGTCGGAGTCGGCGTGGCCTCGTCGTCGGAACCTGAATCCGACGAAGAGTCGCCCGAGGCCGAGTCGTCACCCGACTCGGAGTCCGTGGCGGAGGCCGCCGGAGTCGCCGTCGTCTCGTCGGACGAACTCTCCGAGGAGGTCTCCGACGGGGTGGCCGACGCCGAGGCGTCGTCCTCCATCGCCGCGACGCAGTCCTTGTACTCTTCGGCCTTCTGGCTGTTCGTCGTCGGCTGGTCGTCGGCGTTGGCGAGCGTCGGCGTGAACCCCATGCCCATGAGCACCGCGGTCGGCATCGCCGCCAGGGCTATCGCCTTCCCGGCCGGCATATGGAACCTGGTGAACAGCGGCTTCCTGGGGGCCGCGTGCCGCGGCCCGGTTCTCCCGCGGGACCCGTCCGCATCGGTCCCGTGGGTCACCTCGTCAGCCGGCACTGTGCCTCCCGTTCGCCCCGTTCACCGGGCTCGTTCCTGACAGATCGTTCGGCTCGTCCGACTTGCTCAAGTTCAGTCCGCTCGGCTCCGCCACCGGGTCCAGGTCCGCGCCGTCGGCGGCCTCGGCCGCGACAGGGGACGTGGGAGCCGCAGCGGCGGGGGCGGCATTCGTACCGTTGCCCGCGGGCTCTCCGTACTTCGACTCCGGCTCACCCGGCGCCCAGGCGATGGCCAGCGCGCCGCCGATCATCGCCAGCAGGAAGCCCATGAGGAACCCGCCGAAGTTGGAGACCGGGAGGGACACCAGGGCCAGCAGGATCGCGGCGGTGCCGGCGAAGGTCCGTACGTGCTTCTGGAACCAGAGGCTGATTCCGAGTACGACGAGCAGCACACCGATGATCAGCGACCCGGCGCCGGCCGTCGTCGACATCGCCATCGTCAGACTGCCGATTTTGAGGTCGAAGTACGGGAAGTACATGATCGGGAAGCCGCCGAGGAGGACCAGCAGCCCTGCCCAGAACGGACGGGCGCCCCGCCAGTCGCGGAACTTCCGCTTGAAGACGCGAAGATAGTGCTCGTCCTGCGCGGGCGACTCGGCGTTCATGGAAAACAGCTCCCTGGAGCGGTGTTGCCGTGATGAGTGTTGTTGCGGGTGTGAGAGAGCGAACGGGCGGGGCACCATCGGGCCCCGCCCGTCACTGAGTGCCTAGAAGCACTCGGCGTCGGTGCCCTTCGACAGCTTCATCGAGAGACCACTGAGCTTGAAGGTTCCGGCAGTGGTGGCCCACGCCGTCTGCTCCACGCCCTTGAGCGTCGCCTCGTCGGCCTGCTGGGCGAAGCCGAACTTGCTGGCCCGCCCCTCGTCGAGCTCCTGCTGCTTGACCTTCGGTCCCTTGGTGATGGAACCGGCGGCCACGCCGATGTCGATGTTGCTGAACACCGCATCGGCCTTGAGGTCCTGGACATCGATGTACAGGTTCTCGGCCTTGACCGGGGTCCCGCCCCCGCCGGCTTCCAGCCGGAGAGTGACCGAACCCAGAACCGGGATGTTCGGCGTGACCACGGACTGGCACATGTTGGTGATGTCGGCCGAGTCGAACGCCGAGACCGCGACGGGCTTGATCGACCCACCGGGGCCCACGTCGACCGCGCCGTACTGCGAGAAACCCTTACCTTCGAGCAGGGCCGCCTTCACCTTGAAGGACTGACCGGACACACTGAACGAAGCGGCGAGAGCACCCTGCGCGAGGGCGACACCTATACATGCTGTGGCGGCAACGCTGGGCACCATCACCACAGCGAACCGCTTCCATCTGGTCCCGCCACGCACTTGGGACTCCATATTTCCTCCTTCTCGGACGTACATCTCCTGGCCCTGACTGCCCCATGACGGCGGCTCAGCCGGGCAGGGATGGGAGAAGTGCTACGTCCTCGGTAAGGAGAGCGCCCGCGCTCGACGGCGCGAACAGCGCCCGAATCACCGGCGATCACCCCCGAGCGACAACCACTGGTCGCGCCTGACACACATCACGCACAACCTTGCCGGACAGGCTCCACCGGAAGGCGAAGACCCCCCTGCCCGAGAGCCGGCGCCACTGCCGCCGACTCTGCTCGGTGGGGACCCAACAACTCCCGTTCGCCCGACTGGCTGTCGGGGTACGGGATAGGACCGAGCGTCGCCGATCGTGGTGCATTCTCGCCGCCCGCACAAGGGGGTTCGTTACTGGCTAGTAACGGGCAGATAACCGAGCAGCGACCCATGGGTATTGCTCGACAACGCTGGGTGGCCCTCACGGGGGTGACAAACCGCCCGCTTCCCGCCCCAAACCCGACAGTGCGACGCCTTCGACTTACTCCAAGTAACAGCGGCCGCGATTACCAAGATTTGGTAAAGCGCGACCGCATTGGCACTCGATCGGCAAATCCTTCACGCGGGCAACACCCGTCGCGATGTTTAGCGACAGGTCAGACCACTGATCGGGCACGCGCCCGACACTCGCCCGTCCGACCGGTCAGAACAACGCACGCGCCAGCGCCCGCCGGGCCGCCGCGACCCGGGGGTCGTCCGCGCCGACGACCTCGAACAGCTCCAGCAGCCGCAGCCGTACGGCATCCCGGTCGTCGCCCGCCGTACGCCCGACCGTCTCGATGAGCCGCCCGAACGCGTCCTCGACATGGCCGCCCACCAGATCCAGGTCGGCCGCGGCGATCTGCGCGGCCGGGTCCCCCGGCTTCTCGGCGGCGTCCTTGCGCACCTGCTGCGGGTCGAGATCCTGCACCCGCTGGAGCAACTCGGCCTGCACGAGCCCGAGTTTGGCCTCCGAGTTGCCGGGGTCGTCACTCAGTACGTTCTTGTACGCCTGCACCGCACCGCCCAAGTCCCCCGCGTCCAGGGCCTGTACGGCGGCTTCGAGCAGCGCGTCGTACGGTCCGGCCGGGACGGCCTGGGGGGCGGGGGCCTGTCGGTCACCGGGGTCGACGTCGGCGTCGACGGTGAGGCCGGTCAGACCGAAGCGCTGCTCGGCGACCTGGACCAGCTGGTCGAGGGTCTGCCGGATCTGGACCTCACCTGCGGCGCCCTGGAAGAGGGGCAGGGCCTGCCCGGCGACGACGGCGAAGACGGCCGGAATCCCCTGGATCCCGAACTGCTGCATCAGCATCTGGTTGGCGTCGACGTCGATCTTGGCGAGGACGAAGCGCCCGTTGTACTCGACGGCCAGCCGCTCGAGGACCGGGCTCAGCTGCTTGCACGGCTCGCACCACTCGGCCCAGAAGTCGATGACGACGGGCACCTCGGTGGACCGCTGCAGGACATCGAGTTCGAACCCGGCCTCATCGACGTCGATGACGAGGTCGGCCGGCGAGACGGCCCCTCCCCCACCCTGGCGGGCGGCTTCGGCGCGCGCCTGCTCCGCCTTCGACTTGGCCTCCTGGGCCGCCTTCACCGCGGCGAGGTCGACGACTCCGCTCATGGACATGTTCCGTGGCTGCATGCGTCTATCCTCCCCCGTCCCGCGCGCACATGTGAAAAGCGTAGTGAAAGGCGTACCGAAAAGCGGCCGTGGTCGGCGAACACCGCTTTCGCTACGGGTCGTAGCGTAACGGCAGCGGCAGGCCCCTGTGAAGCGTTCCCCAGTGATCTCCCTCACGACCTCGCGACGACCTCGTGGGACGGAAACCGCCGGTTATGGTCATGCCATGCAGAGTCGTACCCCCGTCGGCCGTACGGGACGCCCCCGCAGCGTCGCCGCGGACACCGCGATCCTGGCGGCGACCCGGGCCGCGCTGGTCGAACTGGGCTGGTCCGGGCTGACGCTGGGCGATGTGGCGATGCGGGCGGGGGTCGCCAAGACGACGCTCTACCGCCGGTGGGCGGGGAAGAACGAGCTGGTGGTGGACGCGGTCGCGGAGCTGTTCGACGAGCTGGAGCTGCCCGACCGCGGTAGCCTCGCCGCCGACATCGAGGGCGTGGTGCTGCAGTTCGCGACGATCCTGGCCCGCCCGGAGGCCAAGAGCGGGCTGATGGCCGTACTGGCCGAGTCGACGGTCGACGACGCGCTGCACGAACGCATCCGCGACTCGATCGTCAACCGCCAGAAACGCCTGGTCCTGGAGGGCCGCGCCCGCGCCCAGGCCCGGGGCGAACTCCCCCCGGAACCGGACCCGGAGACGGCGGCCCGCAACGCGGACCTGATCTTCGACGTGGTGGCGGGCTCGGTCGTCCACCGCACCCTGGTGAGCGCGGGACAGGTGGACGAGTCGTGGGTCCAACGCTTCACGACGCTCCTCCTGGGCGGCCTGAACGCGACGACCCAGACGGCGAACCCGACGACCACACGGGCGCCTTGACCTCACCCCGCCAACCGCGCCCCCACCACCCGCTGCTCCGTATCCCCTCGCCTGGCCCGTCCCCAAGCGGCGCGCCAGGCGTGGATTCGGTGGCGGGGCTGGCCGCAGGCCAGGGCGTAGGAGATCAGTAAGGGCTCCGACGGGAGGCGCAGGCCTGCCAGTACGTCCGCGAGGGTGCTGCGGGGCAGGGGGCCGAAGCCCGAGCCCCTGGCCCGGTCCTGCAGTTCGCGCAGGGACGGGTGGCCGGCGTCGTGTCGCAGGCGGTGCATCGCCTCCAGCAAATGCGCGGGTTCATAGACCAGTTCGAGGCGCCGGCCCCGGCCCCGACGCGGCGCCGACAGCAGCGGCGCCGTGCCGCGGTCCCGCCCTCCGGGCGACGTCGCGCTCTTCTCCCACCTGCTCCGCGCCTCGTGCTCCGCCGCCCCGCACACCGCCGCGTACGCCTCCACGACAGCGCACTTGGGCAGCACGCTCCCGCTGTCGGCCCGCGAAAGGGTTACCGCGGAACAGCCCGGCCGCCCCACGCGGTCGGCCATCTCGCGATAGGTGAGCCCGGAACGCTCCCGCAGCGACCGCAGCCACCGTGCCAGCTCGAAGTACGGGGCCGACTCCGTCAGATCCGCTTTTCGACGTCCCATCACATTCCCCTCCTCGACGCCTCCGGTTCGGTCTTCGCCCGTCTCCCGTTCTCTGACGTTCTCTTCTGTTCTCTTCCGTAAATGATCGAAATTCAATGACAGCGGTCCGGTCCCCCCGGACACCAAACGGAAGGATGGCGGGTGGGGAAGCCATTGGTCCAGAACTCGTGATGGTTGATTCAACCTTGTCCGGAAACCAGAGGAAACAATCCAGCCGCAGGAATCGACTCACGGCATCCGAAGCACGGGTTCGCACAGCTTGCGAGGCCCGAAGGGGCAGGACCGTAAATTCTGGGGAACATTCTGTCCGGCATCGAGGCACAGGTAAGTACTTGCGGCGATCTCGCACAGTCTGCTGGCATGTCCCAGGACCGCACCGATTCGCACATCGGCGACACATGAAGTCACACGTGAAGCCACACATGAGTGGAGGCCCAGAATGGCAGATTCCGCTGTCGAGAAATTCGATGCCCTGGTCGCACTGATTCGGGATGTGAAGCCGAGCCTGAACAGCACGCAGATCACCGCCGAGCATTCCGTCGTGGAAGACCTCGGGCTCGACTCGCTCGACATATTGCAGCTTTCCCGGAAGGTGAACCGCGACTTCGGCGGAACGTTCGACCTGGAGGAATGGGAAAGCGACTCCGACGCCCACCACAGGTCGGTCGGGTCGATTCTCCGGCATCTCGAAACGGCGACCGTGTGAGCGCGGACCCGGGCGGACAGCAGGAGCGCCGACGCGTCGCGCTGGTGACCGGCGGATCGCGCGGAATCGGCGCCGCGATCTGCCGGCGGCTCGCGAGCGACGGGCACTCCGTCCATCTCGTCTACCGCGACGCCGAGGACGCGGCGGAGCGCGTCACCAAGGAGCTCACCGCGGCCGGCCGCCACGTCTTCGCCCACCGGGCCGACGTGTCCGACGAGGCGCAGGTACGCGGGCTCGTGGACACCGTGGCCGAGCAGGAGGGCGGCGTGGACGTCCTGGTCAACAACGCGGGCGTCATCGACGACCGCCTGTTGGCGCTGACCAGGACGGCACAGTGGGACCACGTGATCCGGGTCAACCTCGGCGGCCCCTTCCTGATGTGCCGGGCCGTCGTCCCCCTCATGCTCGAACGGTCCTGGGGCCGGATCATCAACATCTCGTCCAATTCGGTACGTCAGCCCGGCCCCGGACAGACCTCCTACGCCGCGTCGAAAGGCGGCCTGGAGGCACTGACCCGCGGCCTCGCCGCCGAAGTGGGCCACAAGGGGATCCGCGTCAACACCGTGGCCCCCGGCGCAATCCGCACCGATATGACGGCGGACCTGGCCGGCCGGCTGGGAGTCGGCCCCGAAGGGGCGGGCTGGGGTGTGCCGGAGGACATCGCGGGACTCGTCGCATTTCTGGCGGGCGACGAGGCCGACTACATCCAGGGACAGACCTTCACCGTCGACGGCGGCCGTCAGGCCATGCGTGCGCGCGGCTCGAAGAGCAGCGCCTGAAGAAGCGGGGAGAAATGACGGAAACAGCATCCGAGGCCGCCGGTGACGCACCGCCCGCCACTCGGCGCCTCATGTACTGGGAGGACCTGAAAGAGGCCACCCCGCGCCGCCACGGACCGGTCGTCTTCAGCAGTGATCTGCTCGACCAATTGCTGAACCTGCTCGGCGAAAAGCACCCGATCCACGACAGCGGTGCCTTCGCCGAGTCGGTCGACCGGCGCCAGCGCATCATTCCCGGCGGATTCATCCACGCAATCACCTCCGGCTGGGTCGTGCAGCACGGCGGCGCCGGCGCGGTCCTCGGTCTGCGCTCCATGAATTGGGACTACGTCCGCCCGCTGTATCCGGACACCCCGTTCTGGTTCACCACCGAGACCGAGCACAGCGAATTGATCGACGACCGGTGCGGGCTCGTGAAATCCGTGCGACGCGTGCACACGGAAGACGACCGGGTGTACGCGATAGGACGGCTGAGCGTCGTGTTCATGCGGCGTTCGTGGCGCGACACACGAGTCGAGGAACGCACCAGGGCGAAGGCCGGGCAACGTCGGAAAGGGGTCTCTTCGTGAGTTTCGAGGAATGCCGTCCGCTGAAGGACCGGGTCGCGCTGGTGACCGGCGGCTCCCGGGGCATCGGCGCGGGTATCAGCCGCAAACTGGCCGCCTGGGGCTGCACCCTGGCCGTCAACTACGTCGACCGGGCCGGCCCGGCGCGCAGGCTCGCGGCCGAACTGGAGGAACAGGGCACGAAGGTCAGCCTGCACCAGGCGGACCTCGGCGAGACGGCCGCCGTCGCGAGGCTCCTGGAGGAGGTCGGGTCCGTCCACGGCGACCTGAACATCCTCGTGCAGAACGCCGCGGCCACGAAGTTCATCGCCCTGGAGGACGCGACGCCCGAGCAGTGGCAGTTCGTCCAGGACACCAACGCCCGCGCCACCTGGCTGCTGGCCAAGCACGCCATCCCCCTGATGCGGGACCGCCCCGGCGCCCGCTTCATCACCATCACCAACTCCACGACCCAGCGGATCGTGCCGCGCGCCGGCCTCTTCGGCGCCGCCAAGGCCGCCCTGGAGAACCTCACGAACTATCTCTCGTACGAGCTGGCGCCGTACGGCATCGTGGCCAACTGCGTACGCCCCGGCCTGGTGCAGACCGACGTGTTCAACGTACGGCCCGACTTCGCGGGCGGTGTGCTGCACGAGATGGCCGTCACCCCCTGGCGGGACGGGCAGATGACCACGCCGGAGAACAGCGCCGACGTCGTGGCCATGCTCTGCCTCGACGAGGCGAGCTGGATCGCCGGACAGACGATCACCGTGGACGGCGGCTACCAGCTGTGGGGCAACCTCGGCGCCCGCCGCGACCCCCGGGCACGCCAGGACCAGCAGGCACAGCAGCAGCCCGGCCCGGTGCCCTCATGAGCGATACGAGGGATACGCGGGCTGGGAGCGATACGAGCGGTATCGTCATCACCGGTACCGGAGTGATCACCGCCGCCGGTACGGGCCCGGGCCCCGTCCTGGACGCCATGCTGTCCGGGACCACCCTGTTCGCCGACCGGCCCGGGAACGCGTGGCTGCCGTGGCCGCTGGCCGACCTGCGGCTGTCCGAGATCCCCTGGCCCGAGGGCGACACCTGGGCCAACAACCAGAAGTACGCGAGCAGCACCGCCCACGCGGCGGTCGCCGCCGCCCGTCTCGCCGTCGCCGCGTCGGGGGGTGCGGCGAGCGCCGAGGAGGCGGTGCGCTGCGGCACGGTCGTGGCGACGGGCATGGGTGGCGGCGACGAACTGAACGAGGTCATCCCCAAGTTGGCGGTCAAGGCCGAGACCGACCCGAGGCCGCTGGCGAAGCTGCTCTACGACGAGGTGCCCGACTACACGTATCTGCGCGGAATCCCTTCCCAGATAGGCCAGTTCGTCTGTATGGCGGCGGGTTTCCTCGGCTCCAACGTCGCGATGTACGGGGAGTCGGGCGCGAGCGGCCTGGGGACGCTGTCGGCGGCGATGCGTCTGCTGCACGACGGCGAGCTGGACCGCGTCCTGGTCGTGGGGGTCCAACCACCGCTGTCCGCAGCCGTGTTGGCGGCCCTCGACAGTGAGGAGGCGATCGGCGTCCGGGCGGGCGCGGGCGACGGGCCCTTCGATCTGGACCGGGCCGGCGTCCTGCTCGGCGAGGGCGCGGCGGCCCTCATGGTGGAGCGCGCGGACACGGCCCGGGCGCGGGGCGCGACGGTCCTCGCGGAGGTGGCGGCCTGCGAGACGCTGTGCGCGTCCGACCGTACGAGCGCGCTCGATGGAGTGGTCTCCGCCGTACTGGCGGAGGCCGGGCGGCGCCCGGATCTGTGGTGGGCCCACGGCTCCGGTTCGGTGGCGTCGGACGCCGACGAGTGCCGTACGGTCGGCCGGTTCGTGCCGGGCGTACCCACCACGTCGAGCAAGGGCACCATCGGCAACACCTTCGAGTGCGCCGGGCTGATCGACGTAGTGCTGGCGATCGAGGCCCTGGACCGCCAACTGGTCCCACCCGTGGGCCTGTTGCGCAAGCCCGACCCGGCACTCGGCGACATCGACTTCGTGCACGGGACGCCGCGACCCGTCACCGGCTCCGGCAGCGCGCTCGTGACCACGTTCGGCCCGACCCCGCGCTCGACGACAGCGGGGGCGGCCATGCTCACCAGGGGGGTTCGATGACGGACCAGGACCAGGACCAGAATCAGAAGCAGGACCAGGATGTGGTGATCACCGGAATGGGGGTCGTCACCCCCAACGCGGGCTCGGTGGAGTCGTTCTGGGAAGCCAATCTGACCGGGCGGTCCGGGCTGTCGTACGAGCGGCGGATGGATCTGTCGCAGCTGCCGTGCGGCTGGGTCGCCGGGATCATTCCCGACGGGATCAAGAAGTCCGTCGAGGAGCGGGCGGGCGCACCCGGCCGCTCCTGGGTGGACATGCTGCTGCACGCGACCGTGGACGAGGCGTTGCGCGACGCACGGGTCGAGGGCCCGCTGGACCGCCCGGCCGGACTGCTGTGGTCCCGGGTGTCGCCGGGGCCGAGCGGCACCTTTCCGGAGGACTACGTCGCGTACATGAAGACGGTGGCAGCACGCTACAAGGAGCTGGGCGACGACCGGGCGGCCACACTGGAACGCCTGCGGGCCGAACGAACCGAGCGGACCGAACGAACCGCCGCCGAACGATCCGCCACCGACCCCTCCGAGGCGACGACCTTTCCCCACTCCCTCGCACAGCGTCTCGGCACCCCGCTGATCACCATGGGCCTGGAGGCGACCTGCGCGGGCGGGCTGCGCGCGATAGCGGAGGCCGCCCGGCTCCTGCGTACGGGACGGATCGGTCTCGCGGTCGTCGCGGCGAGCGTGTCCCGCAACACGCACTATGTCCTGTCTCAGTACGGGCAGTTGATGGCGCTCTCGCGCTGGAAGGGGGCGGCGGAGCAGGCCTCCATGCCGTTCGACAGCCGGCGTTCCGGCATGGTGATCAACGAGTCGTCGGCGGCGCTCGTCCTGGAGACGGCGGAGCACGCGCGACGGCGCGGGGTGGACACGGTCCACGCCGTGATCGACGGCTGGGGCCTCGCGGTGGACATCAGCCATGTGACCGCGCCGCGCATCGACACGGTGGAGCGGGTCGTCCGGGGCGCGCTCGCGCACGCGGGCGTCTCCCCCGACGACATCGACACGGTCAACGCGCACGGCACGTCGACGCGGCTCAACGACATCACGGAGGCCCGCGCGCTGCACCGGGTCTTCGGCAAGCGTATGAAGGAGATCGACGTCTGCGCGGTCAAGTCCCTTACGGGGCACGGCTCCGCGGCCTCGGGTGTCGTGGAGTCGACGGTCGCGGCACTGACCCTGTGCCGTGGGGTGGTGCCGCCGGTCGTCACCTGCACCGAACCGGACCCGAAGTGCGATGTGAAGACCTCGCTGCACCCGGTCGAGCGGCCGGTGGACACCGTACTGAAGAACTCGTTCGGTTTCGGCGGCCAGTACGCCTCGATGGTGTTCCGCCGACCGCCCAACCCCCGCCGCGCACCGGCGACTTCGGGAGCGGAGCACGCGGGGGCGGAACACTCGGGCGCAGAGCACTGACGTGGAACCCGATGTGGAACTCGAAGTCGAGGTCATCGATCCGCCCGGCAGGCCGTACGCGACCGTGATCTGGCTGCACGGCATGGGCCAGGACTCCGGGTCCCTGGTCCCGGTGGCGGAGCAGTCCGGTCTGGCCTCGCCCGACGCCGGCGTACGTCATGTGTTCCCGCGCGCCCCTCGCCAGTCCCCCGGGCTGGCGGGGGGCGTGCCCGCACGTGCCTGGTTCCGGCAGCGGGTCTTCGCGCTGAAGCACGCGGACCTGCCGACCCTGCTCGCCACCGAACGCGCCCTGCGGAAGCTGGTGTTGGCGGAGTCGGCGCTCACCGGTTCGAAGCGGGTCCTGCTCGCGGGGTTCTCCCAGGGCGCGTCCATGGCCCTGATCACGGCACTGCGCCACCCCGAGCGGCTCGGCGGCCTCATCCTCTACGACGCTTTCCTGACCGGCGAGTTGCCGCTGGCCGACACCCGGTCACCGGCCAACGCCGATCTGCCCGTGTGGATCGGACAGGGCCGCTTCGACTGGATCGTCCCACTGGCGGTGGGCGAGTCCGTACGCGATCTGCTCCACTCATGGGAGCAGCCGCTGTCATGGCACGTGTACTACGACTACCCGAACACCCACGAGCCGTTCAGCGGCGCCGCCGCCGATCTGCGGGCCTTCTTCGACGAGGTGGCGCCGGGCGCGGGCGGACCGGAGTGATCGGCGTCTGGGCCGTTCCGCTCTTCGTGCCCGCCGACCGTGTACGAGCGTGCCGGGCCGTGCTGTCGCCCCGGGAGCGGGAGCGCGCGGACCGGCTGCGCCTGCCGGTCGACCGCTCCCGCTTCACCGTGTGCCGCTGGGCGCTGCGCACCCTGCTCGGCAGCGCGTGCCAACTCCCGCCGGACGAGGTGGAGTTCGTGTACGGCGCCCGCGGCAAGCCCCGCCTCGCGGACGCGCCGGAGGTGCACTTCAACCTCGCCCACGCACGCGGTCTGGCGCTGGCAGCGGTCGCTGACGCACCGGTCGGGATCGACGTCGAGTACACGGAACGCGTACCGGACACCATGTACGAGCTGATCCGCTGCTTCTTCTCGCCCGCCGAGCGCCGACGGGTCCTGGAGCGGCCCGCCGAGGAACACCGGGAGGCCTTCTTCCGCTGCTGGACGCGCAAGGAAGCCCTGATCAAGGCGTGCGGCGAGGGCCTGCTCTCGGTACCGGCCGACTTCGCGCCGCCGGGCCCGTGGTCACTTCTCCCCCTCACTCCTGTGCCCGGCTACCTCGGCGCCCTGGCCGTTCGCGGCGGGCGGGAACACCTCGGCGATCCGTCCGAGGGCGGCATCGATCTCCCTGACGGCCCCCATCTGCACCGCTGCCGGCTGGTACGCGGGTCCTGGCAGCCGTCCGATGCCACGCCGGACGACGGCGACATTGGCGAGCACGGCCTCGACATCGGTGCCCCCGGCCCTCTGCCGCACCTGCCCGGTGAGCGTACGAACCGGCTCGACGCACGCGTGTACGGCGTCGACCGCGTCCGCGAGATGCGGTGACGGCTCGCCCGCCCGAACCCGCCCGAGGAGCGCCCGGTGCGTACGCAGCGGCGGCGCGATCTGGTCGAGGAGTCCGACGGCGTCGTCGAACCGGGCCTGGTGGCGCGGCAGTTCGCCGTCCAGGGAGTCGTCCAGGGAGTCGGAGTCCTGTACGGCTTGCGTGCGCAGGATGTCGGCCAGTGCCGCCAGGGCATCGGCGACCCGACGGCGTACGACGTCGACGGTCCGCACGGGGGCGATCAGCCAGGATGCCGCGACGCCGATGACGGCACCGACGGCGATGGCTTCCAGCCGCTGGCCCAGGATGTCCAGATCGGCCTCGCCGAAGTAGCCGTACAGGAGGGAGAAGGCGGCGGTGATACAGGCGGCCCAGTACGTGTAGTTCAGCGGGCGGAGCCAGGTGGCGAGGGCAAGCACCGTGAAGAGCAGGACGATGGCCCAGGGGTCCCGCGGCCCGAACAGCCCGACGATCCCGGTGGCCGCAGCGGTGCCGAAGGCGGCGCCGAACGTCCGCGTGGCCCCCTTGTACAGCACATCGCCCCGCCCACGGGCGCCGCTGCACACGATGAACGCGGTCAGCACGGCCCAGGTCCAGTGATCCGGATACGCGAGATGCCCGACCAGGAACGCGACACCGAGCGCGATCCCCATCTGGAGCGCCATCCGCGTACTGGGCAGGAGCCGCGCCCACCCCTTCCCGGCGGGCGCGCTCGGCCGAGGCGGGGCGGTAGGGACGGTGGGGTACCGCAGCCGCACCGGCTCGCCCAACCCGGCGTAACCGGCGGCCACTTGGACAACCAAGACACAGCAGGCGGCGATCAGCGCCACGAGCCCCATCCACAGGACATGGCCGTCGCGGGCGGCGGCCGACAGGCCGATCGGCCCCTGGACGACCAGGGTCGCGACGAAGGGCAGGGCCGCGAGGGTGCCCGCGCGGGTGGCGCGCGGCCCGAAGCGGCGGATCCAGAGGGACCCGGCGACCGCGACGGCGAAGAGGGCGTCCCCGGCGACGGTGTGATCGGACATGAGCCGGTCCGCCCAGGCCGCCGCCATCGCGACGGCGGGCAGCACCAGGAAACCGAGGGCTCGGTCGACGAGATCGGCGTCACGCTGGGTCCAGGCGAGGGTCCAGGCGAGGGCGACGGACTGGATGACGATGTCGACATGAAGACGGGCGGCGTCTTCGAGGAGCAGCGCCGAGCCGTAGCTGGCGAGCACGGCGGCCATGATGACCACCGAGTTCCGCAACTCTTCCGGTACGGTCTTCACCATGCCTGAGATAGTAAGCGATAGCGTACTCTCAAGGCTATGGAGACCGCACCCACGGAGACCGAGGCCGCGACCACGACCGCCGACACGGCAGCGGAAGTCCGCCAGGGCGTCACGCGACTGGCCCGTCGCCTGCGAGCAGTGCGCTCACCGGGCACGCTCAGCAACAACAAACTCGGCGTACTGGGCACCCTGTACCGCAACGGCCCGTCCAGCCCAGGCGAGTTGGCAGAGACAGAACGCCAACAACCCCAGTCCCTCACCCGAGTCTTCGCCGAACTGGAGACGGACGGCCTGGTCTCCCGCACCCGCGACAGCCGAGACGGCCGCCAGTCGATCCTGTCCCTCACCCCCGCCGGCAAGGACGCCCTGCGCCACGAGATGGCCGAACGGGACGCGTGGCTGGCGTCGGCGATGACCGAACTGACGGAGACAGAACGCCAGGTGCTCGTCCTCGCAGGACGCCTGATGGACCGCATGGCGGACAGCGACTGAAAGGGCACCACTCGATTTACCACGCAACCCCTTACTAAATTTCGGCGGGAGCCACATGCACTGGTCGGAACACTCCATCTGGTGGCACGTCCACCCGCTCTCGTTCACCGGCGCCGAACGCGAGGCACTGCCCCCAACGGCTCCCTCGATCCCCCGACTCGCCCGCCTGACCCCCTGGCTGGACTACCTGGTGGACCTCGGCTGCAACGGCCTGGCCCTGGGCCCCGTCTTCGCCTCGGAGACCCACGGCTACGACACCGTCGACCACTTCCGCATCGACAGCCGCCTGGGCAAGGAGGCCGATTTGCTGCACTTGCTGGAGCAGGCCCACGCACGCGGCGTACGAGTACTCCTGGACGGTGTCTTCCACCACGTAGGACGCGGCTTCCCCGCCCTGCCGGAACTGGCAGCACACGAACCGGACGGCAGGGCACGCGTCTTCGAAGGCCACGAACACCTGGTAGCCCTGAACCATGCCTCGCCACAAGTAGCCGACTACGTCACGCGGGTCCTGATCCACTGGCTGGACCGGGGAATCGCGGGCTGGCGCCTGGACGCGGCCTACGCGGTACCGCTGCCGTTCTGGCGAACGGTGACGTCAAGAGTGCGGGACCGACACCCGGACGCCTGGCTGACGGGCGAGGTCATCCACGGCGACTACACGGGTTACGTGACGGAGGGCGGCCTGGACTCAGTCACCCAGTACGAACTGTGGAAGGCGATCTGGAGTTCGCTCAACGACCACAACTTCCACGAACTGGCCTGGGCCCTGACCCGGCACAACTCACTCCTGAACACGTTCACCCCCCAGACGTTCATCGGCAACCACGACGTGACCCGCCTGGCCAGCAGACTCGACGACACCCGCCACCTGGAACACGCCCTGGTAGTGCTCCTCACAACGGGCGGCGTCCCCTCCATCTACGCAGGCGACGAGCAGGCGTTCCGGGGCATCAAGGAGGAGCGAGAAGGAGGCGACGACGAGATCCGCCCACCCTTCCCGGCCCACCCCACCGACCTCGCACCCTACGGCGAGGACCACCACCGCCTGCACCAACACCTGATCGGCCTGCGCCGCCGCAACCCCTGGCTGGCCCGGGCACACACAACGGTGACAGCCCTGACCAACGAAACCCTCACCTACACGGCCACCCACGCCGACCACCACCTGGCGATCACCCTGAGCCTCGCCGACCACCCGACACGGGCAGCCCTACCCGCCACGAACTGGCAACTGGCCGCAGGAACCGGCACCCTCACCACCACCGAAGCCGAGCTACCACCCCATGGCTGGCTGATCTGCACACCGAGGGACTGAGGCGAAGGGACCAGGTACATGTCCGCTGTCACGCCCACACTCCCGCACGCCCTTGCGGCCGGGGTCCCCGTGCGGGCCGACACGGGGCACCGGCTACGCTCGAAGCCATGAAAAAGAGCGTCCTGACCCGCTACCGCGTGATGGCCTACGTCACCGCCGTCCTGCTGATCCTGCTGACGGTCGGCGTGATCGGGAAGCGGCTGCTGCACCTGGACGGATTCGACTCCTTCGTCACCGGCGTCGGCATCGCCCACGGCTGGCTGTACGTCCTGTACCTGGTCTTCGCCTTCGACCTCGGCACCAAGGCGAAGATGCCGCTGGGCCGCCTCGCCTGGGTCCTGCTCGCCGGCACCGTCCCGACCGCCGCGTTCTTCGTCGAACGCAAGGTGACCCGTGAGGTGGAGCCGCTCATCGCGAAGGCTCCCGCTCCCAAGCCCGCCGCGGTCTGACAGACCTCCGCGCAGACCTCCGCGCCCGCTTCTTCGCGCCTACTTCGTGATGAAGTGGCACTGCGTGGCACGCAGCTTGCCGTTGACGTGGAACCTGGCACACGCCTTGCCGTACTTCGGCAGCTTCTGCGGCGCGTTGTGCCGCAGCGGGTCCCGCTCGCACTCCGTGTGCGTCACCCCGCGCGAGGTCCGGTAGGTCCTGTTGTCCGTGTCCGCGTAGGTGAAGTCGATTCTCCAGTTGCAGAACTGGGAGAAGGTGGCCGCGACGCCCACGCAGTCGACCCCCGCGAACTGGCTGGTGATCCGCTTCCCCGAGCCCTTGATGGTGTGCGTCAGGAAGCAGCCGACGGGAACCTTGATCCCGGCCCCACGAAGGTCGTAGCTGAAACTCCCGATCGTGGTGGTCCCGGTGGCGCTGGCCCGAGCCGCGCCCGCCGCACCCAGCGTCACGGCGACGGTGAGCGCCGCCGCACTGACGGCGGTCAGCGCACCACGGACTAAGGTCCGCATGTTCGACCCACTCGACCCGCTCGGCCTGCTTGACCTGTTCGACACGACTGTTTCCCCTGCTGTCGACGATCCGGATCGATCCGGATTCCGATCGTCCGGATGACGATCGACGGACACGATCGCACGGGAAACGACGGGTTCACGCAGCCAAGTCGGGCATCAACCAACAAATCACCTTCGGTGACACTCGAAAGTGAAGCCCGGCAGACCTGGCGGCCCGACCCTCACTCCTCGTCGAAATCGCTAGCCGCCACCCGCAACGGCCGCAGCATCGCGAAGATCTCCGCGCACTCCTCCGCGTCGTACGCGCCGAGGCCGAAGTCCATCGCCATCAGGTCGCGGGTTGCCGCGTCGACCGTTTCGCGGCCCTTGTCAGTGATCGTTGCGAGGGTGCCGCGGCCGTCGTTCGGGTTGGGGCGTCTGGCCACCAGGCCCGACTTCACCAGGCGGTCCACGGTGTTCGTGACCGACGTCGGGTGGACCATCAGGCGCTCGCCGATCTTGGACATCGGCAGCTCGCCGGCCTTGGAGAAGGTGAGCAGCACCAGCGCCTCGTACCGCGCGAACGTCAGACCGTACGGCTTCACCACCGCGTCGACCTCCGCGAGCAGGATCTGCTGTGCGCGCATGATCGAGGTGATCGCGGCCATGGACGGGACGTTTCCCCAGCGCCGTTTCCACAGTTCGTCGGCGCGGGCGATGGGATCGAAGGGGAGACTGAGCGGCTTCGGCACGGCACCAGACCTTACCGGCCGGTCATATCGTGGTCAGCCCCGTCTCGCCCTTCGGGCCCGATCCGCGGGCCCTAGGACACCTCCCGCACCTTTCCCCCACATTTCACGCATGCGCCTTCCCCATGCATCCCTTACATCCCTTACATCTCTTGCCCCTTGTGCCACGATTGATCACTGATCATCACCCTCACCCACCGTCCGTCACCTTGCCCAAAGGGGGCAGCATGACCCGGCCGATCCGTACCCTCGCGGTGTTCGCGGCTCTCGCGGTGCTCGGGCTCTCGGCGGGGTGTGGGGCCGCGCCCGAGGTGGGTGAGGCGGCCGTCGTCAGTGGGGTCACCAAAGAGGCTTCCGCTGTCGGCACTCAGGTGTTCTGGGTCGACCCGGCCTCCCCCGCCGCCCGGCAAGTGCGGCTCTGGCAGCGGCAGGGGCGCGAGAAGGAGGCGCGGTTGCTGCGTCGTATCGCCGAGCAGCCCGCCGCGCTGTGGCCCGCCGGGGACGACCCGGTGCCGGTGATCCGGGCCGCCACGCGAGCAGCGGCACGGGACGGGCGTACGACCCTTTTCGTGGCGTACAACATTCCGCACCGCGACTGCGGTCAGCACTCCGCGGGCGGGGCCGGCGGCCCGGGCGCCTACCGGGCCTGGGTCGAGCGGTTCGCCGACGCCCTCGGGGACAGTCCGGCGCTGGTCGTCCTCGAACCGGACGCGGTCGCGCACGTCGTCGACGGCTGCACCCCCGGCGAGTACCACGCCGAGCGGGAGCAGCTGCTCGGTGACGCCGTCGCGCGGCTCAAGCGGCAGGGCCGTACCAAGGTGTATCTGGACGCCGGCAATCCCGACTGGATCGATGAGCCCCGCAAGCTCGTCGAACCGTTGCGGCGGGCCGGGATCGCCCGCGCCGACGGTTTCGCGCTCAATGTCTCCAACTTCCAGACGGACAAGGCCACCAGGAAGTACGGCGTCCAGCTCTCCCGTGCCCTCGACGGCAAGCACTTCGTCGTCGACAGCAGCCGCAACGGGAACGGGCCCCTGCGCGGCGACCGGAGCGACGCCTGGTGCAACCCTCCCGGCCGCGCCCTCGGCACCCGCCCGACCACCCGCACCGGCGAGCCCGCCCTCGACGCCTACCTCTGGATCAAGCGGCCCGGCGAGTCCGACGGCGAGTGCCGGGGCGGACCGGCGGCCGGGCGCTGGTGGCCGGAGTACGCACTCGGGCTGGCCCGCAACTCCCGTACGAGATAAGCCGGTTACGCTCCTTCACCTCACCTGGATCCACTTCGCCTCCGACGGCGTTCCCTTCGCGTCCGTCACGAACAGCATGTACCAGCCGGGCGGGACGAGTGTCCGGTCCTTCGGTACGTCGACCGTCACCGAGGTGCGGTCCTTGCTGAGGGGGAGGTCGATGGAGCGCTGTTCGACGTCCGTGGTGTGGGTGACCGCGCTGGGGCGCATCAGACGGGCCTTCGACACTCGTTCGGGGTGGGCCGTGTCGAAAGTCGCGCGGCCGAGCTTGTCGGTCTCCTGAGGGCCGTCCCCCAGTACGGGACGGCTCTTGCCGTTCTTGTGCAGCGCGGGCGGCGTGAAGATCTCCATGCGCTGCTCGAAGTGGCCGAGCTTGGTGTTCTGCTGGTTGTCGTAGAGCGGGTCGGAGCCGAAGGTGGCGACCCGGCCGTCGGGCAGCAGCAGCGCCTCGGAGTGGTAGTTGCGGCCCACCTTCGGGGAGGCCGCCTCCCGGAACGCGTTCGCCTTGGGGTCGTAGAACTGCGCCTTGAGGATGTTGCTGGCGCTGCGGCCCCGGTAGTCGGCGGAGCCGTTGGACGTGAACACGGTGTCGTCCGGCATCAGGACGCTGTTGAGGTAGCGGGTGCCCTGGGGGAGGTCGGGGCCGGCCTCGAAGGCCGGGTTGTCCTTCTTCAGGTCGATGACGGCCGTGCGGCGCGTCGCCTTCTTCGACTCGCCGACGCCTCCGCCGCCCAGGATCATCACCTTCTGGTCCTGTGCGGGCGGCAGGAGCACGGAGGCCGAAGTCTCGGTCTCGTCTGCGTCCGTCAGGCCCGGCACCTTCTCGAAGGTGTTCTTCTCCAGGTCCCACAGGCCCGGCGCCCGGCCCATCGTCGCGGGACCGTATCCCGCGTTGGACGCCGGGTAGAACAGCTTGCCGCCCTTCGTGAGGAAGAGCGCGGGGTAGGTGGGGAAGTAGCGCTTGGGGCCCGGGGTCCACTTCTTGGTCTTCGGGTCGTAGATCTCGTTGTCCCCGGGGTCGATCGCCCCGACGTCGTCGAGCCCGGAGACGGCCAGCACCCGTCCGTCGTCGAGACCGACCAGCGTCGGGTACCAGCGCGCCTTGTCCATCGGGTCGACCGGGATGTACTTCTCGGCCTTCGGATCGAACTCGTACGCCGCCCTGATCCCCTGGAAGTCCTGCTTGTCCATGGTGATCTTCTCGGAGAGCCCGTACGCGTTGTCCGCGTCCTTGCCCTTCAGGCCGACGATCTCGTACTGGGCCTGCTTGGCGGTGATCGACACGGGTCCCGCCTCGGCCGCCTCGACGAAGACCCGCGCCTCGCTCGCGACGACCTTCGTCACCCAGGGCTGCATGACCCCGGCCGCGTTGTACGTGATCTTCTGCGTGCGCTTGGCCTTGGGGACGGTCACGTCGAAGCGGCTGACGTACTCGACCCCGGCGGGCGAGCGGAACCGGGTGCCCTTCTTCAGGACGATCGGCTTGTCGGGGTTCTCGTTCTTGACGCGCATCCCGCCGCCGGCCCGCTCGACCTCGCCGTCGAGGAGTTCGTAGCGGGCGGTGCCGCCGGCCACCAGGAGCCGTCCGCTGGGGAGTTGGGCGTGTCCGGCGCAGAAGAAGTCGTCCGGGGTGGCGATCCGCTTGAAGGTGTCGTTCCTCGGGTCCCAGAGGACCGTGTCGAACGAACCCTTGTCGAACTTCTTCTGCTCGTTGCCCGAGCCCGCGACGATCAGCACCTTGCCGGTGTGCAGCAGGGCCGCGTGGATGGCGTTGGTGCGGAACTCCTTCGGGATGTCGATCGCGCTCCAGGAGCCGTACTTGGCCTTGTAGCCGGGCTGGGCGATCTTGTACTCGTGGTACCGCTCACCGGCGAAGTCGAGCACGGCGGGCGCGTTCAGACCGGCGAGCAGGGCGACGCCCCCGATGCCCAGGACGGTCTTCTTGGTCTTCTTCGACGGCTGGTAGGCCATGGCCTAGTTGCCTCCTGTCGGGGTGCTGGAGACCGGTGCGACCGTGCTGGTCGCGAGCGCGGGTTCCTCGCGCTCCCTGCTCTCGCCGGGCTCCTTGCTCTCCTTGCGCTCCTTGCTGCGCGTGGCGAGCCACACCCCGACCGGGGCCAGGGAGATCACCATGGCGAGGACGGCCCAGGTGCGCATGGCCACATGGGTGTGGCCGAGGCGGACGGAGGCGACGAGCGAGGTGGCGAGGAGCGCGGCCCAGAAGAGGTGGACCCGGAACGTGAGCAGCCGGTCGGGGCTGGCGTCCCCGCCCTTGGGCGTGACGACGAACCGGCTCGGGCGACGGAGCAGGGCCGCGCCGAACGACTTCAGGTAGATCGGCGCGGAGAGCGCCGACATCGCCATCCCGGCGAGCCCGCCAGAACCCTCGGGCTCGTGCGGCGAGACGTTGTGCCGCCGGTTCCACAGGTACAGCCCGATCTGGAGGGCGGCGGCGTCGCTGTAGAGCATCAGCCAGACGGAGGCCGCGACCTGGGTGCCGGAGGCCCCGAACCAGAGGAAGAGGAAGCAGCTCAGCATGCCGAGGAACCAGTTGACCGCGGTCATCGGGTAGTAGACGAGCATCAGCGTGTACGAGAAGAGGCGGCCCGGGGGCATGGTGAAGGGCGCCTTCCAGTACTGCTTGAAGAGCGTCTCGTACGTCCCGCGCGACCAGCGCATCTGCTGGGTGAAGAAGTCGGTCCAGGACGCGGGCCCCTCGCCCACGGCGAGCACGTCCGGCGTGTAGACGGACCGCCAGTGCCGCCCGGTCCTCGGATTGCGGCGGCGGTGGAGTTCGAACCCGGTGGCCATGTCCTCGGTGATGGAGTCGTACAGCCCGCCGATCTGCTTGACGGCCGCGATGCGTACGACGTTGTTGGTGCCGACGAACATGGGGGCGCGGTAGCGGTTCCCGGCGCGCTGGATGAGCGCGTGGAAGAGGAACTGCTGCGACTCGGCCGCCTTGGTGACGGGGTGGGTGTAGTTCCCGTACACCTGGGGTCCGACGACGAAGGCGACGTCCGGATCGCGGAAGAAGCCCGTCATCCGCTCCAGGAAGTTGGGGAGCGGGACATGGTCGGTGTCGACGGACGCGTAGAAGTCGTACTCGTCGCCGTGCATGGCGATCCACGCGTTGTAGTTCCCGTGCTTGGTACGGGCCTTGTGGACGCCCTTGGCCCGGTTCCACTCGGGGACCCCGTGCCGACTGAAGTGCCGTACGCCCAGTTCCGCGCAGAGCGCCTTGGCCTGTTCGTCGTCGCCCTCGTCGAGCAGCCACACGTCCAGCGGGCCGGTGTGGTGGACGCGGGTCGCGCCTTCGAGGGTGGCCCGGACCATCGCGAGGGGTTCCTTGCCCGGGACGTACGTGGTGAGGAAGGCGACGCGGGTGCCGGACTCGGGGACGACGGGCACGGGGTCGCGGGCGACCATGGTCGCGTGGGCGATGGACACCACGTTGACGACCATGAACAGCTCGATCAGCCCGATGGCGACGAGCATCGCGATGTCGAGATGGACCATCCACGCGTCGCCGCCCTCGCGCTCCACCCAGTGGGTGGGCCAGACGAGGTAGACGAGCAGCGCGCCGGTGAGCAGGGGCGCGAGGGTCATGAGCAGGACGGCGCGTATTCGGCGCGGCTCACGGGAGAGGAGCGAGGTGTACCGCACGCGGTACGGCGCTCTGACCGGTGCCTCGGTGAGCGGTCCGGCCAGCCGGCTGTGGGTGTCGTAGTCGTAGCCCTCCGGCCGCACAGCGCCCTCCAGTGATCGAACGAAGCCGATATCCCCACAGAAGTGGAGATATGGCGGCGTGTCGAACTGGACGCGTCCAGGCGGGTGGATTACCGGGAGAGTTGGGTTACGTGGACTACTGGGAGAGGTGGCGTTCCACGGTCTCGACCTTGGAGGTCAGACCGTCCGTCACTCCGGGGCGGATGTCGGCCTTGAGGACGAGGGAGACGCGCGGCGCGCGTTCCTCGACGGCGGCGACGGCACGTTTGACGACGTCCATGACCTCGTCCCACTCGCCCTCGATCGACGTGAACATCGCGTCGGTGCGGTTGGGGAGCCCGGATTCACGGACGATCCGGACGGCGTCGGCGACGTACTCCCCCACGTCCTCACCGACGCCGAGGGGCGTCACGGAGAAGGCGACGATCATGCCTTGATGGCTCCGTCCTGTGCCTGGCGGGCGCGGGAGGCGATCACCGCGTCCTCCGTCTCACGGCGCAGCTTGCGCTCGGCGAAGAAGCCTCCGGTGGGCAGGACGGAGAGGACGAAGTAGAGGAGCCCGGTCTTCAGGGACCACTTGGCGCGGTTCCAGGCGTCCGCCCAGAAGATCACGTAGAGGATGAAGAGAACCCCGTGCACCATGCCCATGACGGGCACCGCGTTGAAGTCCGTGGTCCGCTTCAGCACCGAGCAGACCAGCAGGAGAAGGAAGGAAACGGCCTCGGGGGCCGAGACCAGGCGCAGGCGGCGGAGGGCAGAGGCGGTCTTGATGTCCACGGGTCACCTTCGGTGCTGTGTCAATGCTGCTGAGTGGATGCTGCTTTGTGAATGGGTGCACAAACGTTTGGCCATTGTGGCATTCGCGGCCCAGGCGACCGGGACAGGGGGTGGGACCCTTAAGGACTGCCCTAGGGGGAGTTTCAGGGACGATCTCCACCTTCGGGATCTGTTGCCGGGGGTGCCCGGGAGGCTACCTTCCCTCCGTGGCGATGTTTCGACTTCAAGGCAGCAAGGTGCTCGCCGTCGACATGACCGGAGACGCCGTGAAGGCGAAGAACGGCTCGATGGTGGCGTACGACGGGCAGATGGACTTCAAGAAGCTCAGCGGCGGCGGTGAGGGCATCCGGGGGATGGTCACCCGGCGGATCACCGGCGAGCAGATGACCCTGATGGAGGTGAAGGGGCACGGGACGTGCTGGTTCGCCGACCGCGCCTCCGAGATCAACCTGGTCGGCCTCCAGGGGGACAAGCTCTACGTCGAGTCGAGCAACCTGCTCGCGACCGACTCGGGCCTGCGCACGGGCACGTCGTTCACGGGGATGCGCGGCGCGTCCACGGGCAACGGCCTGTTCACGACGACCGTCGAGGGGCACGGACAGGCGGCGATCATGTCGGACGGTCCTGCGGTGGTGCTGCGCGTGAGCCCGCAGTTCCCGCTGACGGTCGACCCGGGCGCGTACATCGCGCACCAGGGCAACGTTCGGCAGTCCTTCCAGTCCGGTGTGACGTTCCGCACGTTCATGGGCGAGGGCGGCGGCGAGGCCTTCCAGATCCGCTTCGAGGGCGACGGTCTCGTGTACGTCCAGCCCAGCGAGCGCAACACGATCGCCGGGGATGTGTGACATGCCCTTCCGCGAGATCAACTCCAAGATGGTCGAGGCGACCGTCATGCCCGGCCAGCGCCTGTTCAGTCAGCGCGGGGCGATGCTCGCCTACAAGGGCGAGGTGTCCTTCACGCCCAACATGCAGGGCGGCCAGGGCGGGGTCATGTCGATGATCGGCCGCCGGGTCGCCAACGAGGCCACCCCACTGATGACCGTCGAGGGCAGCGGCACGGTCCTGTTCGGCCACGGCGGCCACCACATCCAGGTCATCCAGCTCGCCGGGGACACGCTGTGCGTCGAGGCGGACCGCCTCCTCGCCTTCGACGGCACCCTCCAGCAGGGCACGATGTTCATGGGCTCGCAGGGCGGCGTCATGGGCATGGTCCGGGGCCAGGTGACGGGCCAGGGCCTGTTCACGACCACCCTCAAGGGACACGGCGCGGTCGCCGTCATGGCCCACGGCGGGGTCATCGAGGTGCCCATCACCCCGCAGCGCCCGGTCCACGTCGACCCGCAGGCGTACGTCGCGCACCACGGCGACGTCCGCAACAAGCTGTCCACCGCGCTGGGCTGGCGCGACATGGTGGGCCGTGGCTCGGGCGAGGCGTTCCAGCTGGAGCTGAGCGGCAGTGGTGCGGTGTACGTCCAGGCGTCGGAGGAGAAGCTGTGACCACCTACCCGGGCGCGGGGCCCGTCGTCCACGACCCGATGACGCTGCCGTCCGACGACAACGTCAACAACTACACCTTCTGCGTGGAGCTCAAGGGGAGCCAGTGGTTCCTGCAGAAGGGCAAGATGATCGCCTACTACGGCACGGTCGACTTCAACGGCATCGGACACGGCCGTCTGGACCGTCTTGTCCGTACGTCCTTCCATTCGCCTCTGCACGCGAGCGACTGGGTCGTCGCCGAGGGTTCGGGCAAGATGCTGCTCGCCGACCGGGCCTTCGACGTGAATTCGTACGATCTGGAAGACGGCAACCTGACCATTCGCTCGGGCAACCTTCTCGCTTTTCAGCCAAGTCTCGCGCTCAAGCAGTCGATCGTGCCGGGCTTCCTGACCCTCATCGGGACGGGCAAGTTCGTGGCCGCGTCGAACGGCCCGGTGGTGTTCATGGAACCCCCGATCCGGGTGGACCCGCAGGCCCTGGTCGGCTGGGCCGACTGCCCCTCCCCCTGCCACCACTACGACCATGGGTACATGACGGGCCTGATGGGCGGCCTACGTGCGATGACGGGCATCGGCGGGGCCTCCGGCGAGGAGCACCAGTTCGAGTTCGTCGGGGCCGGCACGGTGCTGCTCCAGTCCACGGAGACACTCATGGCGGAGCAGGCCACGGGAGCGGTTCCGCACGAGCCCGGAGTGCCGGGTGGCGGCCACGCCCCCACAGGTCATCCACAGCAACCAGGGGCACCGCGCCTTCCCGGACAGCTCGGTGACCTCCAGCGTCGCTTCGGGCTGTGAGCGGTAGTCTGCGGAGTGTGACGTCGAACATGTGCGCGCCGTCACGCCACCCTCACAAGTTCGCCTTTCAACCTTTTAGGTAGACTTCATTCATGGAGACCGAGACGGCCACAAGCTGGCTGACCGACGCGGAGCAGTGCGCCTGGCGCACCCACCTTGAGGTCAACAGACTGCTGGCATACCAGCTCGAAAAGGACCTGCAACCGTTCGGCCTGACGATGAACGACTACGAGATCCTGGTGAACCTCTCCGAGTCCGAGGACGTCCGTATGCGGATGAGCGACCTCGCGTCCGCCACCCTCCAGTCCAAGAGCCGTCTCTCGCACCAGATCACCCGCATGGAGAACGCGAACCTGGTCCGCCGCGAGAACTGCGAGTCCGACCGGCGGGGTCTGTTCGCGGTGCTCACCGAGCAGGGCATGGAGACGATGAACCGGGTTGCGCCCCATCATGTGGCGTCGGTGCGGCGGCACTTCATCGATCTGCTGACCCCGGAGGCGCTGGCCGAGGTCGACAGGTCGCTCCGCCCGGTCGCACAGCACCTGCGCGGCCAGCGAGGCCGCCCGTAGGGCCCGCAGCTCTAGGCGACAGGCAGGCGGAGTCCGAACAGGGCTCCGCCTGTCGCCGCTTCACCCACGGTGAGTGTGCCGCCGTGCCGTACGGCGACATCCCGGGCGATGGCGAGTCCGAGCCCGGCACCGCCGTCGTCCCGGCTGCGGGCGTCGTCGAGCCGTACGAACCGCTCGAAGACCCGCTCCCGGTCCCCCTCAGGCACCCCGTCCCCGTCGTCGGCGACCTCGACGACGGCCCGTTCCCCCTCTCGCCGCACGTCCACCGTGACGGCCGACCGGGCGTGCCGCTGCGCGTTGTCCAGCAGATTGGCGACCAGCCGCCCCAACTGCCCCCGCGACCCGGCCACTTCCACGCCCGCCGCCGCTTCCAGCGTCACACCCGCCCTGCCCTCCACCTGCTCCCGGACCAGTCCCGCGAGGTCGACGCGCGCGTCGGCGGGCCGCTCCCCCGCGTCCAGCCGGGCGAGCAGCAGCAGATCGGCGGCGAGGCGCTGCAGCCGTACGGTGTCCTCGACCGCGCCGTCGACGTCCAGCAACTCCGGGTGTGCGGCGCCGACTTCGAGCTGGGTGCGCAGGGAGGCGATAGGGCTGCGCAGCTCGTGGGAGGCGTCGGCGACGAACCGGCGCTGGCGTTCCACGGAGGTCTCCAGGGCGGCCAGCGTCTCGTTGGTGGTCCGGGCAAGCCGCGCGACCTCATCGTGCGTGTCGGGCACCGGGACGCGCCGGGCGAGGTCCTCGGAGGCGGTGATCTCGGCCATCTCGGCCCGGATACCCTCGACGGGGCGCAGTGCGCGCCGGGTGACCAGCCAGGTGACGCCCGCGACGACGCCGAGCAGCAGCGGGAACCCGATCAGCATGACGGTCAACGCGGTGCTGACGGCGCTCTGTTCGGCGGAGAGGGGAGCCCCCGCGTACACGGTGAGCGTGCCCTCGCCGTCGACCTCGACGCGTACGGCGGCGAACCGGTAGTCGGCCTCGTCGCCGTCGACGGTCGCGGAGCCGTCGGTGAAGGAGACGTCGTCGTCGATCTCGCCGGTGGAGAGGGAGTCGTCGTCCGCCGTGGATTCGGGGCTGCCGGTGTCCCCCGTGACGGCCTGCGGACGCACGGCCTCCACCCCCGTACCGCTGATCCGCTCCAGGTCCTCGCTGGCCGCGACGAGCCGCCCGGCCGGGTCGACGACCTGGACGGGCTTGTCGTCGTCATCGAGGGACAGCTGGTCGTACGCGGTCCCGGCCGCGAGGTCGGCGGCGACCGTCCGTGCGGTCCGCTCGGCCTGCGTGCTGGCCTGACCGCTCAGGTTGGACCAGAGGGAGAGCAGTACGGCGGTCCCGGCGGCGATCAGCGCGACCGCGACGACCAGGGTGGCGCCGAGGGTCGCCCGGGCCCGCACGGAGCCAAGAGCGCGTCTCACTGAGGCACCTCCAGCCGGTACCCGGCGCCGCGCACGGTCCGGATCAGGGAGGCACCGAGCTTCCGCCGCAGCGTGCTGACGTACACCTCGACGATGTTCGGGTCGCCGTCGTACGCGAAGTCCCAGACGTGCTCCAGGATCCGCGCCTTGGACACCACCTCGCCGGCCCGCACGACGAGCTGCTCCAGGACGGCGAACTCCTTTGCGGTGAGGGTGACTTCGTCCTCGCCGACATGAACGCGGTGGGCGGCGGTGTCGACGGTCAGCTCGCCGACCACGTGGACGGGCGAGGCGCCGGCCGTCCCACGCCGACGCAGCAGGGCCTTCACGCGGGCAACCAGAACAACGTACGAGAAGGGCTTGGTCAGATAGTCGTCGGCGCCCGTGTCGAGGCCCTCCGCCTCGTCGTACTCGCCGTCCTTGGCGGTGAGCATGAGGATCGGTACGTCGTGACCGGCGGCGCGCAGGGCCGCGCAGACTCGGTAGCCGTTGAGGCCGGGCAGCATGATGTCGAGGATCACGAGGTCGTACGGGGTCTCGGTGGCCCGGTGGAGTCCCTCGCGGCCGTCGTGGACGACGTCCACGGCGTAGCCCTCGGCCGTCAGACCCTTGGCGAGGGACAGGGCGAGCCGCTTCTCGTCCTCCACTATCAGCAAACGCATGGGTACAGCTTCGCAAAGCGAACCTGAAGACGCCTTCAGGTGACTTCAGGCCTGCTTCAGGCGGGCTCGGGCAGCTTGGTTGTCGTCAACCGAACGAACGAAGAGGCAGGTAGCCCCCATGAAGCGGAACATCGTCATCGCCACCCTCACCGCAGCCGCCCTGGCCGGCGGCACCGTCGCTGCCTTCGCAGTGGGCGACGACGAGAAGGCGGCGGCTGCGCGGCCTGGGGCGGGCGGTGCGAATGTGCAGGTCGTCGACGACCGGGACGACGACGCCACGGACGACCGGAGCGACGACGCCGCCGAGGACCGTACGGCGGTTCGTGCCGGCGGTGTCACCGCCGCCGAGGCCATCGCCGCCGCGCTGCGGCACACCTCGGGCACCGTCGTCTCCGCCGAGCTGGACGACGACGGCGGCGACGCCGGTACGTGGGGCGTGGATGTCGTGCGGGACGACGGCGCGGAGTACGGCGTCGAGGTCTCCGCCGACGGGAAGGTGCTTGACGCGCAGCGGGACACGGACGAGGAGAGCGACAGCGAGGACCGGGCGGAGCTGGCGGCGCTGAAGGGGGCGAAGTTCGACGCGCGGGACGCGGCGCTGGCCGCTGCCGCGAAGGGCGCGGTCACGGAGGTGGGGGGCGACGATGAGAACGGGGCTGTGGTGTGGGGTGTGGAGACGGTGAAGGACGGGGTGACAAGTGAGTGGGCGGTGGCACTGGACACGGGCAAGGTCACGAAGGTGACCGCCGACTGAGATCGCCCCCGCCGCCCTTACCCGTTCCCATCCCTGGGGGCTGCGCCCCCAGACCCCCGCTACGGCCCTGAACGGGCCTTGTCCTCAAACGCCGGACGGGCTGACAAACC
>NZ_JBSFMT010000104.1:0-27761 GCF_053599695.1 Streptomyces sp. NPDC000878
CGCGCGGCGGTGTCCTCGTCATGTCCGGCGACCTGTCATGTCCGACTCCCTCGCTGCTCGTGTCACCCCGTGCACCCTCGTGGGGCCCGACAACCGACCACCGGCCGACCGCCCGGTTCAGAAAGCGTGCGCCATCAGTTCCGCGAACAGGGCGTGCTCGTCGACCTCCAGGCCCCGTGAGCGGAACCAGCCGCAGATGTTGGCGCAGTCGCGCTGGAGGAAGGTCATCCCGTTGAGGTTGCCGACCAGGTCGACGATCTGTGGCAGGTCGATGACGACCAGCCGCTCGCCCGCCGCCAGGATGTTGTACGCCGAGAGGTCGCCGTGTACGACGCCGTTCTGCACCATCGTCGCGAGCGCGTCGGTGAGCTGCTCGAAGTACGCCGCCAGCAGCTCGGGGGAAGGTCGGGTCTGGGCGAGCCGGGGCGCGGTCTGGACGGTGCCGTCCTCGTCGACGACGGTGATCCACTCCATCAGGATCTCGGTGCCGTCGATCTGGACCGGGTAGGGAACCGGCAGCCCGAGATTCCAGAACCGCACCAGCGCACCCCACTCGGACACCGCCCACTCACCGGCCGCGACCTGCCTGCCGAAGGTGCTCTTCCGCTTGAGGGCCCGTTCGTCACGTGAGCGCCTCATCGAGCGGCCCTCGGTGTAGGACGCGGAGCGGTGGAAGGTGCGGTGCTCGGGAGAGCGGTACCGCTTGGCCGCCATGACCACCCCGGCGGCGGGGTCGAGCGGGTCGGCGCGCTCGACGAGGTGGACGTCGGCTTCCTTGCCGGTCTTGAGGACGCCCAGCTCGGTGTCGATCGCGCCCTGCGAGGTCACCACCCAGTCCGGGAGCGGCTCGGGGCCTCGGCACAGGGGCTCGACGCTCAGCCAGGTCGACCAGCGCTGGCCGTCCCCGAGATCGTCGTAGGGACGGAAGTCGAAGACGAACCGGTCGTCGACGTCGCTCAGCTCGTCCTGCGGCGGGACGTAGCGGTAGGCGTCGGTGCTGAAGTCGTCAGGAAATGCCGGGTGCTGCGGGTGCTGACGGTGTTGGGGGTGCTGCGGGAGATCGTCGTGAGACATCGCTGGAGGTGCTCCATGAGGCGAGAGGGAGGCGGTCTGCGGGCAGGCCGAGGACAGTCGTGTTCACGGTCGTGCCTCCTCTCGTGGAGCACCGGGCAGCTCCCCGGTGTCCCGCCCATGGTGAGGGGCGGACACGGGGAGCTGCAACCAAATAAATCCGGTCGTTGCCGGCCTGACGGGGTCCTGGGGGGCCTACCTGACGGAGTCCTACTGGTCGGTGAACCGGAACGTCGACGTGATCGCGTCGAAGATGTCGAAGAACGACTCCGCCAGGTCCAGCACCTGGCTGCTGCCCGCCACCAGCGCCACCTTGCCCTCCTGCCCCGGCACCGGAATGAACGTCTGCATCAGCACAGCCCGGATGGTGCGGCCGAGTTCGTCGCCCGGTACGGCGATGTCCTCGACGCCGTACGTACGCGCCGCCGGCCCGACACCGGGGATGTCGACGGTGGTCACCTTCCGCCAGCTGTCCCCTTCTCTCTTCGCCTCCTTGACCGCCAACTGGGCCGCGATGACCGCCGGTTCGGTCGAGAGCGGGGTGCCGTCCTGTGCCCGGCCGCCGACCATCGAGACCGTCACCGAGCCGGTGATCGGGGTGTCGCCGCCGAAGCTCTCGGCCATGCAACCGCAGTACAGCGCGCCCGACTTCCACGCGTCCGCCGCCGCCTTCTGCAGGAACGCGGTGTACGTGTCGCGGTACGGGGCCAACTCCTCGCGCTGCCGCACCCGTTCGTCCACCATCCGCCGGATGGAGTCGTCGCGCGACTCGGGGCGTACGTCGAACTCCCACCACGACTCGGGCACCTTGATCCGGAACCCACCTCGCTCGACCGTCTGCGCTTCGCTGTAGCGGGCCATGTCCTCACTCCACCCCGTTGACTCGATCTCCCGTGCCGACACCGTTCCGTTGTACGGTGCCGATCAGACGCCGATCAGACTACGAGGCACTCCGGGGGACTCACACATGGGCAAGGGCAAGTCCGACCTCTCGCTCCCGCTGAGCGAACTGGAGGACTACGGCAGCCGGCTGCGCTCCATCAAGACCCGGCTGAACCACACCAAGAAGCTCTTCGAGTCCTACAAGGACGACATCGGCGACGGCAGCGTGAACGACGCGCTGGAGGACTTCGAGTCCAACTGGGAGGACGGCCGCGAGGACATCACCCAGCAGCTCGACGCCCTCGCCGCCATGTCGGACGCCGTCGTACGGGAGTTCAAGAAGCTGGACGACGAACTCGCCAAGCAGGTCAACGAGAAGATGACGACCAAGGACACCAGGGGCAGCGGCGGCAACAAGTGAGCTGAGCGGTGTGGGCGTGAGCAACGGGGCGCATCCCCCGTACTCCCTCCCCTCCCTCACCCCACCTCGTTCTCCGCCACCGCCTCGCCCCGTACCGTCACATCCCCGCCGTAGAACAGCCCCGTGAACACCGGCGAGTACGTCAGCTGTACCTCGACCTGCACCTCGTCGGCGTTCGCCGCCACGCAGTGGGACGCGCCCGTGTCCGCGGCGGACATGCCCATCTCCTGGGCGAAGGCCTTCACGCGGGCGTCGCAGTTCTGGAAGTTGATGGGGGCGCCGCCCGCCGCGTTGCCGTAGAGGGCTTCGAGGTCGATGTCCTGGGCGGCGTAACGCGCCGCCTGCTCCGCGATGTCCGCCGCCCGTTCCCGCTTCGAGATGGACATACCGCCGTCGATCACGAAGGCGGAGAGGGAGAGGAAGAGGAGGGCGAAGATGATCACGGCACCGGCACCCGAGCCACGGTCGTCCAGGCGGGCCCGCCTACGCTCACACCAGTCACGTACAGCAGAGTGCACCGTCACACCGTCCTCCGGAACGGGTCCAGCGGTGAGCTGAAGGTCGCCGTCAGGGTGGTGGGGATGTCCAGGCCCAGCATCGCCAGGCCCCGCACCTCGCAGCTCACCTCGACGCTGAAGATGGTGTCGGCCTCGAAGCCGGCGCTGGTCTGGGTCACCGTGACCGGGCCCGAGCAGACGTCCGTGAGGTCAGCCTCCGCCGCCTTCTGGGCCTCCGCCATCGCTGTCGCGTGATCCTTCTGGATCGACCCGGCCCGGGCGGCGTCCCGCGCCGCCCCGTCAAGAGCCCCGCGCCCGTCGACCAGTTGCCCGAAGGCCACCAGCACCAGGATGAACATGATCATGACCGGAGCGAGGATCACCACCTCAATGGTGGACAGACCTCGATCACTCAGCTCCCGTCGGCCCCGCAGGGAAGAGAAGTGGCCCATCAGTTCTCCCCCTCCCGAACGAACCGCTCCACCGGCCCCACCGACTGCGCGTGCACCGTCAGATCGAACCCGGGGAACACCGTGGGCACCCGTGCCGTGATCTCCACGCCCACCGTGTTCTGCTCCGGCTGGAGCATCGTCACGTCCGGCGACAGGACCAGGCTCGGGCCCAGTTGCTGGATGTAGCTGTCCACCACGTCCCGCGCCTCCCCCCGCCACACGCCCGGCTGGTCGTGCGCCATGGCGCGGGCCTTGCGGGCGCCGGCCTGGGCCGCCGCCTGGGCCACGTGATCCGCGAAGAAGTACAGCGCGAACTGCACCGTCGCGAAGATCATGAAGAAGAGTACGGGCGTCAGCAGCACGAACTCGATCGCGGTCATGCCCGAGTCGGACCTGCCGACCCCGGACCTGCCGACGCCGGACGTCCCGGAGTCACCGCGGGCGGACGCCGACTCCCGTGCGGCCTCCACCCTGCGGCGTACCCATCTGCCTGCGCCACCCACGAGCAACAACCCCGTCAACCGACTCGACCCCGTACACCCCGTTTTCGTACGACGATCAGCAGGTGCCGCTCGCCTTGGCGCCCTTGATGCAGTCGCCGACCTTGTTGGCGCCGTCGCTCAGCGCGGTGTTGATGATCGCGGCGACCACGCCGACGATCGCCACGACCACCGCGGAGATGATGACCCACTCGACCGCGGACGCACCGCGGTCCAGCTCGCCGGAGCGCGCGCGCTCCACCCGGGCCTGGAAGAAGGTGACCAGGAAGTCCATTGCCGGGATCCCGGTGCTGAAGTTCCGTCCGTTCATGGTGAGTTGTCCTCTCAAATCAAAAAGAATCTTGGGGCATGGGCAGTACTGGAATCAGCACTGGAAATGACTCAGACCTGGAACACCCGCATCGCCGCCGGATAGATCAGGAACACCAGGAATCCGGCGCAGAGCAGCAGTTGGGCCACGAGCATCGACTGGGACTTCTCACCCGCGCTGCCCTCGATCTCGGCGAGTTCGCGGTGCCGCATGGTCTCGGCGCGGGAGGCGAGGGACTCACGTACCTTGGCTCCGTCGTCGGCGACGAGCGCGAGGGAGGCCGACAGGTCCTTCAGCTCCTCCACCCCCAGTTCCTCGCCGAGCGAACCCAGCGCCTGCCACTGGCTGGTGCCGGTGATACGGGCGTCCGCGAGCGCGTTGCGGATGCGCTGGGTGGCCCAGCCGTCCGACACCTCCGCCGCCGCCATCAGCGCCTCGGGCAGACCCCGCCCGCCGGCCAGGCTCATCGACACCAGGTCGAGATACGCCCCGATCACCCGCCGCAGGTCACGCCGCTTGTCGGCCGCGTCCCGCCGTACCTCCAGGTCGGGCAGGAAGAAGAAGACCAGCGCGAAGAGCAGCGCCAGCCAGACCGGGATGGCCGGGCTGCTGGCCATGCTCAGCGTGTAGACGATGGCGAACAGGAACGGGCCGAAGAACAGACCGGCCGCCCCCAGCAGCACCTTCGTCGCGAGGAAGTTCTCCCAACTCCGGTCCAGGACGGCCAGATCGGCCCGCAGCGAGCGCTGCTCCCAGCCCTGCTGGAAGTAGAAGTCCGAGACCCGGACGCCCACTTGGGCCCGGAACGAACCGATCCGCCCCGCGTCCTGCGTGCGATGGGCCGACTCGTACGCCGCTCCCCGCGCCCGCATCGCGTCGATCCGCGCGACCTGCGCGACCGCACTCCGCTTCGACGGCATCAACGCCCGTACGAGCACGTAGATGCCGAGGCCCAGGACGGCGCCGACCAGCACCGGCATGGTCAGGTCGTTCATCGACGTACCCCCTCTTCAGCGCCGGGACCGGCCCCGTACGGCGGCTGCACATGGGCCCCTTGGGCTCCTTGCGCGCCCTGCGCCGACGGCGTCCGGGTCGGCCGTACGAACTGCACGGACGGGTCGTCCCGTACGAGGAAGCGTTCGGGCGTCTCGATGGTCGACAGCTTGCGCAGCCACCAGAAGCCGAGCGCGAACAGACCGCAGACACCGGCGAGGACGACCTGGCCGATCGGTGTGCCGTACGGCTCGACGAACTCCCGGTTGAAGATGGCGAGTCCGAGGACGAAGGCGACCGACACCGCCACAACGATCTGTACGGACCGACGAGTTGACGACCGCTGCGCCATGACGCGCTGCCGCATGTCGACCTCCTCGCGCGCCGACTTCGCGAGCGCGCCCAGGACTTGACGCAGACCCGGGCCGCGCAGCCGCGAGTTGAGGATGAGCGCCGCGACGATGATGTCGGCGGACGCGTCGTCGATCTCGTCGGCGAGCTGCTGCAGCGCCTCGGGAAGCGGGGTGCGGGAGCGGAGCCGGTCGACCATCGCGTCCAGATGCGGACGCAGTACCGGTGCCGCCGCGCGCGCCGAGGCCGGGATCGCCTGCTCCAGACCGACCGCACCGGCGATCGTGTCGCGCAGCGACTCGGTCCAGGAGGCGAGGGCCTCCACGCGCCGCATGCCGGCCCGTTCCTCCGCCGCGCCGCCGAAGAGACGGTCCCAGAAGAAGACGAGGACGCCGGCCGCGATACCGGCCACCGCCCACCGGGTGAGCACCAGCACGGCGAGTCCGACGAGGGCGGCGAGCGAACCGCGCTGCCCCGCGAACCGGATGAGTTCGTTCGCCCGCTCGCTGGCCTTCTGCTTCTCGTGCTCGGGCTTGGCCGGCAGCCCGCGGATCGCGACCGCGAGCAGCGCGAGCCCGCCGCCGACGGCGACACCGGCCACGAGCGAGTAGAGGACCTCGGTGGAGAACAGCCCGCCCATGGAGCCGAGCGAGCCGACGGCCGCCGAGTACCCGTCCCCGTACACATGCGTATTGCTGGATGTACTGAAGGCACTGAATGCAGTAGTCATGATCATGGTCACCCCCAGTTCCCGCCGGGCAACCTGTACCCGTGCGCGACCAGATCGTCGAGGCAGGAGATGGGCGCGTGCGGCACGATGCGGCCGTCCGGGGTCTCGGCGAAGACCTCGCTGGACAGCACCCGGCCGTCCACGCCGTTGACCTCACGGACCGAGGTCACCATGCGCTGGAGCCGGCCGCCCGTATGGAAGTTGTTGCGCCGCGTGATGAAGACGACGAAGTTCACTGCGCCCGCGACGAGCATCTGGCTCGCCTCGATGGGCAGCCGCTCCGTCGCCTGGAGCGCGTACGTGGAAATACGGTTGAAGACCTCGTGCGAGCTGTTGGCGTGGATCGTGGAGAGCGAGCCGTCGTTGCCCTGCGACATCGCGTTGAGCATCGTCACGATCTCGTCGCCGAGCACCTCACCGACGATGACGCGCGAGGGGTTCATACGCAGCGACCGTCGCACCAGCTCGGCCATCGAAATCATGCCCTGGCCCTCGGAGTTGGGCAGCCGCTCCTCGAACGCCACCACGTTGGGGTGGAGTTCGGGGAACTGGTCGAGCCCAAGCTCCAGCGCACGCTCGACGGTGATGAGCCGCTCGTGCGGCGGGATCTCGTTGGCGAGGGCCCGAAGCAGCGTCGTCTTACCGGCGTTGGTGGCACCCGCGATCATGATGTTCTTCCGGGCCCGCACGGCACAGGCCATGAAGTGCGCGACTTCGGGAGTCACGGTCCCGTTCCCGACCAGGTCGGAGATGAAGACCTTACCCATGCGCGCACGACGGATGGAGAGCGCGGGGCGACGCGTCACATCCATGACGGCCGACAGTCGGGACCCGTCCGGCAGCCGCAGGTCGAGCTGCGGATTGGCGGAGTCGAAGGGCCGGGAGGAGAGCCCGGAGTAGGCACCGAGGACCTGGATCAGCTCGATGAGTTCCTCGTCGCTCTCGGCGACAGGATCACCGGCGACCTCGCGCCCATCGGAATACCCCACGAAGACCTGGTCGTACCCGTTGATGTCGATGTTCTCGACGTCGGCGTTGTCGAGCAGCGGCTGGAGCCGCCCGACGCCGAAGAGCGCGGCGTGCACGGCAGCCGCGTACTGCTCCTCGGTCTCGGCGTCCAGCGGCGTACGCCCGGCGTTGATCTCCGTCCGGGCGTAGTCCTCGAGGATCTGGGCTATGACGGCCCGCGCGTACTGCCGCTCGTCCTCACCGGACATCGGCGTGACGTTGGAGGCCTGGTCGAGCCGACGCTGCTCGGAGATCCGGTCACCGGCGTCCTGCCGGAACCGCTTGACCAGCGAGTGGTCGACAGCGGTCATCGGCCGGCTCCGGCATGACCGGAGTAACCGGCCTGCGGACCGGGCTGCTGTCCGGGCGCCTGACCCTGGTAGCCCTGCTGAGCCGGCGGGACCTGCTGCCCTTGCTGGACCTGACTGGGTACGGACCACGCGGCGCCGTACTGCTGATACAGATCCGAAGTCACCTTGCGGGCCGACCGGATGAGCATCGACTTGTCGAGCCGCCCGCGCTTGCGCCCGGCCAACTGCTCGGCTCCGGCGGGGTCTTCGGCGAGCGTGCCGACGACCCGGGCACCCGTCTGCGCGTGTACGAGCATGTCGTTGACCTGGTTGACCAGCTTGCCCGAGTTGTTCGGATCGGCGATGAGGACGACCCCGATGAACGGCGTCCCCAGGCTGGCGGCCCCGCGCGGTCCGCCGTGCAGCTTGGTGGAGAGAGCGGCGGCCCGGTCGCGCACGCGAGCGATGGCCTCGGGCTCGGTACGCGAGATGAGCAGCACGAGGGCGGCATGCGGGAACAGTTCGACGACAGGCGTGTCCCCGCTGATGCGTCCGCAGTCGGCGATGACGTCGGCGGGCGCGTTCGGGGAGTCGGCGAGCTGCGCGAAGGCGCTGCCGAGGGTGGGCCAGAGTCCCGCGAGCCCGGCGGCCTGTTCGGCGATACCGAGCCCGACGAGCACTTCGAGCCCACCGCTCAACGGCTGTACGTGGTCCCAGAGTTGATCGGGAACGAGCCCACGCCGTGCGGTCGCGGCGATGGACAGCATGCCGGTGTTGGGGTTGAGCATCCCGCCGTGCGCGGCGGCACTGCGGTACACGAGGTCACCGCCGGCCGGGTCGGTCTCGGCGAGCAGGGCCCGCCGCGGCCAGACCGCCGCGAGCGCGACGGCCGCGGTGGTCACGCCGGGGGAACCCTTGTCGGCGGCAAGAACGATGAGCGCCATGGTTCTGGGGCCGCCTTCAGCTGCTGGGGATGAGCACGAGAGCCACTTGGCCGCTGGCGGCGGCCTGAGCGAGGTCGGCAGCCTTGGTGCTGTCGACAGTGAGGGTGACGGGCAGGTTGGTACTGCTTATGACGTCACCACTGCTCGCCTGCGGCTTCACGTAAGTGACCTTCGCCTTGTCCACGATCAGGGTGGTGCTGGCGCCCGACGAGGAGGAGTCACTGGAACCGGTGGTGGAGCCGGTGCCGGTGGTTGTGCCGACGCGGTAGGCGGCGACGAAGCTTCCGGCCTTGAGTCCGTTCGGGTACTGCCCCTCCTTGAGGGAGAGTCCGACGGTGGCCTGACCGGCGGCGACACCCTCGTCGGAGCCGAACATCTGCCCCATGACGACCGTGCCCGGGTAGATCGTGGTCCTGGCCTTGAGGGTCCTCAGGGTGTCCAGCTGGGTCCACTCGACATAGTTGATGCCGGTGTCGGCCGCGACCATGACGGACGTCGTGTTGGCCTTGGTGACGGAGCCCCCGGCCGGAATTTCCGAGGTCACCTTGATGACCTCGATCCGGTCCCCCGCCCGCAGCACGAGCATCGTCGCGCCCAGCGCACCGACCAGGATCAAAAGCACCGCAAGAGCGGCAAGAGCCGGTTTGCGCTCGCGAGGCGGCGCCGGGAGCCGCTCACCGGTCATCGGCTGAGCGGGTACCGAGGAACGGCCGCCGCCCGCACCCGTACGCTCTTGGATCTTCACGCAACAGCTCCCCGTACACCCAAGAAAAATTCTGCCAATTTAAGTGCCATATAGGACACTTCACTCGCGAATACGCACGATGTACGCGATGCGCGCGATACGCCCTTGCTGGACGTACCGCCCGACCCGGCCAATTAGCCAGCGCTGGAGTGAGTGTCAAGCCATGGCACCGTATCAGCCGCACATAAGCCCCTCAAGGCGCGTTCTGGATCGTGAACAGCGCCGACCACAACGTTATTCACGTGCAACTACGGCCGTACGGTTCCCCGTTGAGCGCGGCGATCCGGTTACGGCACCTGCTGTGCACGCGCGAATCTGTTGCCGACCCGACATTTGCACGCCACCCGGCCCCGGCCACCACGCCCGCCCGTCGCCACGGCTCGGCCATGAGGCCTGCACGATTCGCTCACGCGACGCCGGGCCGCCCCCGGAGCAGCCGTGCCATGATCCTTGACCGGCCTCCCTCGGGAACCACACGTCAAGCAGAGAACCGCAGGAACACTCCCCCCATGAAGCGAACCGCACTCCCCCTCTCCCTCCCCCTCTCCCTCCTCTGCCTGGCGGCCCTGACCGCCTGCTCGGGCGGCGGTGAGGACGGCAAGGAAGCCGCCGACAAGCCCAAGGCGTCCGCCTCCGCCTCGCAGGCCAAGCAGGCGGGCCCGGCGGAACGGGTCGCGCAGCTCCTGGTCACCAAGGCCGAGGCCGGTGACTACCGCGTCGACAAGCCCGCCGAGGGTGACGCCCTCGCTCCGTCCAAGGACGACATGAACGTCGACAAGGCCGACTGCGCCCCGCTGGCGTACGCGATGAACGAGCTCCCCATCGGGGACCCGGAGGCCTCGCTCGTGCGCGTCGCCCACGGCACCGAAGGCGCCATGCTCACCTACATCACGCTCGCCACCTACGCCGAGGGCAAGGCGGAGGCCGCGATGAAGGGGCTCACCGCCGCGGCCGGCGCGTGCGGCGGTGGCTACACCGCGAAGTCGTCCGCCGGGGCCGCCACCACGTACGACTCGGTGACCGTGGAGACCGCTCCCGCTGGTGGCGACGAATCCCTCGCCACCGCCGCGACCTTCCAGTACCAGGGGGTCACGCAGACCCTCCGCACGCAGAGCTTCCGCTTCGGCGACGCGATCGCCAGCTACTTCTCGCTGGACAGCGGCCGTCTGCTGCAGGGCGGCCCGGGCCAGGCCGAGATCCCGGCCGACCTCGTCAAGGCGCAGAACGCGAAGCTCGGCTGACCGAAGCCCGGCTGAGCCGGCACCGATCACAACTCCTGCTACAGCAAGGCCTGTTGACAGTCATTCCGCCCCGCGCGACGGTGAAAGCTTCGTCGCGCCCGGAGGTAGTCCATGGCTCAGCCGACAACCCGTCCCCCTCCCCCTCCCCCTCCCCCTCGCCCGGCAGAAGGCCTCGTAGACCGCGTACGGGCGCTACAGCCACTCATCCGCGAGCACGCGTCCCGCACGGAGCAGGAGCGGCGGGTGACGCCCGAGGTGGTCGCGGCCCTGACGGACGCCGGCGTCCACCGCATGAACATCCCCCGGCGGTACGGCGGTTACCAGTCCCCGCTGCACATCCAGGTCGACGCCCTGTCCGAGATCGCCGCCGCGTGCGGCTCGGCCGCCTTCATGGCCCTGATCCAGGCCGGCTGCGCCTACATCGCGGCGCTCTTCCCGGACGAGGCCCAGGACGAGATCTTCACCAGCCCCGACGTACGGGTCGGCGGCACCCTCGTCCCCGACGCGACGGCGGTCGCACGCCCCGACGGCAGTTACGTCGTCAACGGCACCTCGGCCTTCGCGACCGGCTGCCAGGACGCGGACTGGCACCTGCTGACGGTCCGCGTCGAACCGGACAGCAAGACGCCCGACAACCGCCCACCCGGACCTCCCACCCTCCTCTGGACCGCGATCCCCATGACCGACCTGGAGATCCTGGACGACTGGTACGTGTCAGGGCTGGCGGGCAGCGGCAGCAACAGCGTGGTCGCGCGTGATGTCGTGGTCCCGGCACACCGCGTCCTCCCGGTGGGCCCCTTGCTGGACGCCGGCACGATCGCGTCGAAGACCAACGCCGACGACCCCTTCTACGGCATGCCGGTACTGCTCCTCTTCTGCGCCTGGACACCCCCGAACGCCCTCGGCCTGGCCCGCTCGGCGCTGACCGAGTTCACGGAACGCATCCACCGCCGGGGCATCACGTACACCTTCCACGAACGCCAGAACGAGGCGACGGTCACCCATCTCCAGGCGGCCGAGGCGGCGATGAAGATCTCGTGCGCCGAACTCCTGACGGCCGACTTCGTAGCGAGGATCGAATCAAAGGCGGCGACAGGTACTCCCCACACCCCAGAGGAACGAGCCAGGATCAGGGCCCAGAGCGGCTACACGACCCGCCTCTGCAAGGAGGCCGTGAACCTCCTCGCCGCCGCCTCCGGCGCGTCCTCCCTGCACCGCGAGGTCCCCATCCAGCGCACGGTCCGTGACATCCACGCCCTGAGCCTCCACTCGTTCGTGAACCCGACGACCAACCTGGAGCTGTACGGGCGGGTGCTGTCGGGGCTGGACGCGGGAACGCCGTTCCTCTAGCCGGATCCTGCAGCCGGCACGGACACGGTCAGGACACAGCAGGACACAGGACGTATCGAATTCGCACCAATAAATTCACAAACACCCCCGCTCCGAAGGGAGACCAGCCTGGCAGGACCACAAGCCCCCCAGATACCGTCAGGGCTCTCAGCTGTATCGACATCTCATGTACCGACATCTCACGGGGAGCCCACCTTGAAGCGCCGCTCTTTGCCCGTTGCTGCCGCGCTCACCGCGACCGCAGCCCTACTGCTGACGGCCTGCGGCAGCGGAGACGACAACTCCACCGCCAACGACAAGATCGCCGGCGCCGAACAGAGCACGGCGACTCCGACGAAGTCGGCGGAACCCTCGGCAGCAGCGGCGGAGGACAAGCCCGACGGGGTGGACGTGTCCCTGCCGAAGGACATGAACTTGGTGTTCGACTGGACGAAGCCGTCGAACAAGAACGAGGCGGCGGCTATGGATGACGCCGCGAACTACATCCGCGCCATCTATCGGGGCGTCGACAAGCGAACCACCAAGGACGCGGCCTTGACGGCCTACGCCACCGGCGGGGGGCTGCACTATGCCGAGGTGCAGATCAACGAATGGATCAAGGGTGGCTGGACCGGCGTCGGTACCCGCCGTCACTACGACGCCACCACACGGTCCGCCCCCAACGGCAACTCCGTAGAGGTCGATTTCTGCGCGGACACGGGGAAATTCCTCGGCAAAGAGGTCAAGACCGGGAAGGTCCTGGAGGCCAAGCCCAGTCTCAAGGACTTCGCCTACTACAAGATCGTGATGGTCAGGTTCCCTACGAGCGACAGCCTTTGGCAGGCGTCCAACGTGATCGTCGAGACCGAGGCGGCGAAGTGCCAGTGAACACACCGCTACGTACGGCCCTCAGCACCGGCGCCGCAACCCTGACTCTCGCAATCAGCACCGTTGTCCTTGCAGCGCCCAGCTCCATGGCGGAACCGGTGAACACGGGCAACGGTGGCGGCGCGAAAGAGACGGGCGGCAGCGACAGCACAGGCATCTACGCCGCCGCCAAGATCCAGTACTCCGGATCCGTCGCCAAGGGCGGCGGCACCGGCAACGTGACGTCCTCCGACGTCAACTGGACGCCCCCGCCCTGCTGGTACGCCCCCTATCTCGGCGCCAAGGACTTCAAGAAGCAGATGTCCAAGAGCATCGAGGACCAGATGAGCACGCCCGGCATGGGCGGCACCGCCGGCTCGGCACTCGGCCAGACGCAGAGCCACTACGAGGACGAGTTCGGCTGGGCCGGCCACCCCGGTTACAAGGACTACAACGTCGACAAGGACGGCGAGGGGATGTTCTGGGCCGGCGTCGAGAACCCCAACGAGTCTGACGTTCTCAAGCGGAAATCGTGCAGCGCCCTCCCCTTCTGGGTCGACAACGGTGAGGCCCCGCCGCCCGAGTACGAAGAGGCCATCAGCCCGGAGATACTCGCGGGCCTCGCCTACCAGCACATGCAGCTCCCCGACACCAAGGTCACCCTCGCCCCGGCAGCCAACACCAAGGTGAACCTGCCGACTTGGGCCTGGCTGAACAAGGCCGTCTTCGACGAGGTCCAGGCGACGGCGGCCCTCAACGCCCCGGGCTTCAACATCCAGGCCACGACCACGGCCAAGCCGGTGTCCCTGAAGCTGGAACCGGGCACCGCCGACGCCACCACATACCCCGCCTCCGGCGAGTGCGTCATCAACGCCGACGGCTCCATCGGCGAGCCCTACGCCCAGGGCAAGTCCGGCCAGACCCCGCCGTGCGGGCTCAAGTACCTCCGCTCCTCGGGCGACGGCACGTACAACCTGCGGGCGACCATCACCTGGGACATCGCCTGGACCGGAACGGGCGGCACGGGCGGCGACCTCCCGAACGGCACGTTCGGCAGCGAACAGGCGATCACCGTCCAGGAAATCCAGGCCGTCAACCGCTGAGCATTTTCCTCACAGGGAGCCCACCTTGAAGCGCCGCTCTTTGCCCGTTGCTGCCGCGCTCACCGCGACCGCAGCCCTCCTGCTGACGGCCTGCGGCAGCGAGGACGACAAGACCGTCGGCGCCGAACAGGACACGAAGACACCGACGGAGTCGGCAGCCCCCTCGACAGCAGCAGCGGTGGCAGCGGCCAACAAACCGGACGGTGTGGACGTATCCCTGCCCATGGACGTCGACCTGGTCTTCGACTGGGCCAAGCCGGAGAGCAAGAACGAGGCAGCTGCGATGGACGACGCTGCCAACTTCTTCCGTGCCATCTACCGGGGCGTCGACAATCGGACGACCAAGGACGCAGCCGTGACCACCTACGCCACCGGCGGCGGGCTCCGCTACGCGCAGGTACAGATCAACGAATGGATCAAGGGCGGCTGGACCGCCGCCGGCACACTGCGCCACTACGACGTCACCACACGGTCCGCCTCGAACGGCAACTCCGTGGAGGTCGCGTTCTGCACGGACTCAAGCAAGTTCCCCGGCAAAGAGGTCAAGACCGGGAAAGTCCTGAAGAGCACGCCCAGCATCGCGGACTACGACTACTTCAAGATCGTGATGGTCAAGTTCCCCACGGGTGACGGCCTGTGGCAGGCATCCAAGGTGTTCGTAGAGACGGAGGCGGAGAAGTGCCGGTGAACGGATCACCGGTGCAGCTCCAAGAACGTGACCTCTGCTGACGTCGACTGAAAACACAGGTCTGGCGTGGTTGGCATCCGACCTCGGCAGCGCTCGGACGACCCTCGCAATTGCATAGAGGAGCCGTCCCGAGCGCCAGTCGACACCCCCTGCTCGGACGCTCGCCGGCAGACACGATCAGGACACAGAACCCGCCCAACAGCGTCCACTTTTGCGCCAATTAACCACATTTTGAAGTAAGTTCGCACTGGCGAAAACTCCAGCCACACCGCTACCGTCAGTGCTCTTGACTGAATCTTTGTCTCACGGGGAGCCCACCTTGAAGCGCCGCTCTTTGCCCGTTGCTGCCGCGCTTGCCGCCACCGCAGCCCTGCTCCTGACGGCATGTGGCAGCGAGGACGAGAAGTCCAGCGACAACGACAAGATCGCCGGAGCCGACGTCGGCGACGGGGGCGGTGAGGCAAAGGCATCGACTTCGCCGAGTCCGTCGCAGGACGTTGACCGCCCTGACCTGTCGCTGCCTAGTGACGTCAAGGAAGTCTTCGAGGACTGGAAGACCGGCGACGCCACCAAGGACGCCGTCCTCAAAGACGCCGGGTTCTCCATGACAGCGGTCAGCCGGGCCATCACGGACTCCGACGCAAAGTCCCCCGCCCTGAGCTTCTACTACAAGGGCACAGCACTCGTGGACGCCGTGGAGTGGGTGCAGACCTTCGTGGACAACGACGCGAGCATCACCGGTGCCATCCGCTACTACTCGCCCACGGTCAGCCTGTCCGGCAATAAGACGGCCGCCGTCACGCTCTGCGCGGACGAGAGCAAGGCGTTCAACAAGTTCCTGAAGACGAACAAGGTCGACCGCAGCGCCCCCTCGGACAACTCATACGTGTACTACGTCAGCCGCCTGACCCTGAATGCCAAGGGTGTATGGATCACCACCGAGTCCATCTCGAAGCGGGGGAGCGAGAAGTGCACTCCGTGACAACGACCGGAAAGTTCGGCTTGCTCACGCTCGCACTGATCACAGGCACGTTCCTTTCCGCAGGAACGGCCCACGCGGAAATCGGGCTCGGCGGGTCCAAGGGCGATACCGAAACCAGCAACAAGTCGACTGGCCGGACCATCGAGTCTCAGGTCTCCTACGACACCTCCAAGAACGGCGGCGGAAAGTCGACGGGCTCGCTGGCTCCGATAGACGACTACGACCCGCCCGCCTGTTGGTACGAACCGGGCTGGACGCCCGAGGAGTACGAGACGGAATTCCAACGACGTTGGAACGTTGGACACTTCAGCGGCGCGGCTGAGGGGTACGCCGCGGAGAAGGCTCGCTATGTCGAGGGCAAGCCCTACAAGGACTTCAACAAAGACAAGTCCGGCGAGGGCATGTTCTGGGGCACGGTCTACGACTGGGACCGGCTCGAAGGCGACGACTACCTCGACTGCAGCCAGGCCGACTTCTGGGTCGACAACGGCGACGACCCGCCCGTCGAGAACGCCATCGACGCCGAGACGCTGGCCAAGCTCGCCTACAACGCGATCCAGGTCCCCGACACCGAGATCACCCTCGCGCCCGAGGCGGCGACCAAGGTCAACCTGCCCACCTGGGCCTGGCTGGACAAGGCCGACTTCCACGAGGTCTCCGTCACCGCCTCCTTGAACGTGGGCGGCTGGAACCTGGCCTCGACCACCACCGCAACACCGGTTTCCCTGAAACTGGAGCCCGGCACCACCGACGCCACGACCTTCCCCGCCTCCGGCGAGTGCACGCTCAACGCCGACAAGTCCATCGGCGAGCCCTGGGCCACGGGCAAGTCCGGCCAGACCCCGCCCTGCGGCATCACGTACCTGCGCTCGTCCGGCGAAGGCACGTACCAGCTCAGGGCCACGGTCACCTGGGAGATCACCTGGGAGGCAACCACCGGCGAGGCGGGAAACCTCGGCACCGGCTCTTTCGGCACCGAGCAGGCCATCACTGTCCAGGAGATCCAGGCCGTCAACCGGTGAGCGCAGGACCGTCACACCACGCACAGGGGGAGAGATAACTAGTGGCAGATCCGGATCTGACGGTCGACTTCGAGTTCCTCGCGGAGTCCGAGCGCAAACTCGGCCAGCTGAAGAAGGAGTTCGAGGACCTCGAGAACCGGCGTGACGACATGCGTCGGCACTGGGGCTCGGGCACGATCGCCGATGCCATGGACGAGTTCGTGGACAACTGGGACGACTACCGAACCAAGCTCGTCGAAGGCATCACGTCGGTCGGTGAGATGGTGGCCGGCACCAAGAAAGCGTTCGAGGACCTTGAGAAGCAGCTGAGTAAGCGCGACGAGAAGAAGCCGAAGAAGTGACGACAGCCACATCACAGCGCCGCCCGGTCGATTGGCAGCCGCTCTGCGACTCCGACCCGGTGCCTGGCGATCCGGAAGAAATCCGCGCCGAGGTCCGGCACATGGTGTCGGTCGCCAAGAAGCTCCGGGACCAGGCCAAGAGCCTCCAGGCCATCAGCAACGAGGACAAGCTCAAGGGCAAGTACGTCAAACGCCTGCGCGAAGACTCCGGCACGTTGGAGAAGCACATGCGGGAGGTGGCCAGCCGCTACGAGCGTGTCCACGGCCATCTCACCACCTGGGCCAACGAGTTGGAGGACTTCCAGACCGAGGCCGACAAGGTCCTGCGCCAGGCCAAGGAGAAGCAGGACGAGATCGAGGCCGACAAGGCCAAAGCAGCTGAGTCCGGGGACAAGGCCGCTCCGAAGCCGCCGGTCGGCGGGGAGGTCGAGGATCCCCTGCGGACGTACCGGAATCAGCTGGACACCATCACCGGCGATCGTGACGACCGCGCCGGCCATCACGCGCGCAAGATCAAGGACGAGATCGACGACGTCATCGAGGACTCGTGGTGGGACAACGTCACGGGCTGGTTCCACGACAACGCGGACTGGATCAAGACCGTCCTCGACGGACTGGGCTGGATCGCCACCATCGCTGGCATCGTCGCCATCTGGATTCCCGGCCTGAATCTCCTGGTACTGGCCATCGCCATCGTGACCATCGCCACCAGATCCATGCTGGTCGCCTCCGGTGACGCGTCCTGGACCGATCTGGCCTTCGACATCGGTGGACTGCTTCTGATGGGCATCGGCCGCGGTGGCATCAACATGCTCAAGGGCGCGAACAAGGTCACCAGCGCCGCTGCCCAGGCCAGCCGGACCGCCGGACTCAAGGCAGGCCTCAGGTCACACAAGGGAATGCTGAACGATCTGAGCAAAGCCATGGCGGGCGCTCAGGACGACGTCTCCCGGAAGTTCTTCTCGGACCTGCGCAACTTCACTCTCAAGAAGATCTCCGGGGAGACCGGCCTGGTCGCCAAGGGGCCGACCGAGGTGTCCGCACTCGCCAAGTGGGCGCACCTGGGAGACGACGAGGCAGCTGGGCTCTTCGGACAGCTCCGTGCGAACAAGGGTGTCTTCTCCGATGCTGTGTCAGGCGGTGCTTCCAAGCTCGGGCACGCGGGATACGCGGCGTCCATGTTCGCCGCCTACACCGGTATGGGTGTCGATGTCGTGGACAAGTCGCTGAGCAAGAGCGACTCCATCGGCTGGCTGGACAAGCATCACCTGGTCCCGGGAGACAAGCCGTACAACGAGGGCTACAACACCTGGAAGGAAAGCGGCTGGATGCCTGCGGCGGACACCCACTGGTGAACACTCGGATACACGCCCGGAACACCGGTGCATGCGGAGAGGAAAGCAGGAGAAATGGCTGAGTCGCTCAGGGAACAGTTGGGCACGGGTGCGAATTTCAGAGTACGGGTGACCATCATCGGCGCACTGGTGTCCATCGTCCCGTTGATTGGAATCTCGCTCCTGCTCCCCGAGGCCGGCCGCGACGTCCTGTTCTGGATCTACTGGGCCGGGCTGACGGGCTGCCTGGCCCATCTCCTGTGGATCTTGGTCAAGAACCCCACCCCCAGCAAGCGACCGCCCCTGCTCACGCGTGACCTCGCCATGGGCTGGGCCCTTCTGGTACCCAGCCTCCTCAGCTCCTTCTGGCCCGGAATCGTCGGAGGCCCGCTGTTCACCGTGCTGGTCGGCGCGACCTCGGTCGCAGAGAAGATTCGGAACAGCCGTGCCACATCCTGAGAGCACCGTCGAAGTGGAATCCGCCCGCGTGCCCAACGGATTCAATCTGGTTCCGCCGCCCGGCTGGGACAGCATCCCGCTCCAGAGCGGAACGCGAGAGGCGATCCAGCGGATCGTACAGAAATCCGTGTCCCAGCTTCCTGTCGGCTTCCCGAAGGACGACATCCCTCAGGCCAGGCTGCGGCTCACGAAGGAGCTGAAGCAGACCGTTCGGCAGGCCCGTAACTCCAACGGTCTGACGCTCTACCTGCCCGTGGAGCGCATGCACGGCATGCTGATCCCGGCTTCGTTCGTCGCTTCCGAGCCGCTGGGGGCACCGACCGGGAACTCCGATCCCGAGGCCGTACTCCTCGATCTCGCCCGGGACGCCGAGGACGCCTCGGCACGGGAACTCGACGGGACGGCAGCCATCCGCACCCTGCAGAAGCTCCCCGCCCACCCGGAGAAGGGCGTCGAGGTACCGTCCTGGCGTGTGCAGTACACCGTACCGATCCCGCACAGCGTCCCCGCCCAGTGGCTGACGTTCTCGTTCAGCACACTGATCGCCCCTGGCATGGACATCGACTTCACCGAAACCTTGGTCGAACTCTTCGACGCCGTGATGACCACATTCCGCTGGAGCTACGCATGATGATCGTCGAGACCGACGCCGATCCGGCCCTCTGGTTCCATATGCCGCTGAGCGTCACCAAGTCGGAGTTCGCACAGTGGCTGGACCTCCAACTCGACGCGAGCGCACTGCTCCACCGGCGCAAGCTCACCTGGCGTGAGAAACGGCAGATGAAGAAGTTCCTCGAGGGCTCGGCCGCGATGCTGCGCGACCGAGTGGAGGCTGACCAGGCGTTCATCTTCGGCCCGATGCCGCCTCAGGCCGCTCCGCTGGTCTTCTTCACCAAGCAGTTCGTCTGCGACGAGGAGCACAGCCCGCTGCACCTGAGCATGCTGGCCGAGCCCGACCCGACCGGTGCCATCGCCAGCGACCGCGTGGAGACAGTCCCCTTCGTCTCGCCGCACTTCGGCGAAGGCCTGCGCTGCCTGCGCAGTTGGACCGGCCCCGATGGCGCGCTGATGCTCTCGGTCACCTACGCCTGGAACGACCCGGCCCACAACATCGACCTGGTCCTCAAAGGCCACTACGACGACCCGGCCCTCCTGGAAGTCTCCTTCGACGCGATCGACGCCTTCGCCCGGAGTATCCGAATCAACAAGCAGGCGTGACCCGCTGGAGGCGGGGATGAGCGAGTTCTGGCCGATCATCGACATCGAGTATGTCGACGAGTACAACTGGGTCGTCGTTCCGCCCCGCGCGGGTCCTTCGGCCCCGTTCGAGGAGTGGGACGACATCCAGACGTGGGGTCGTGACTACGCGAAGGATCTGTGGGAGGACCGTGGATTCGATCCGGGTCCCAACGGTGTGGACTTCGTCGCCGCCACCCTCACCCGCTGCGCCGAATCCTTCTGCCCGCCCGGCTCGGAGCACTGGCTCTTCCTTCACCTCGACCACCCCACCGACCTCCCGATCCCCGTCTGCGTAGCCATCGGGCCGGCGCAGCGCCCCCGCGAGGAGACTCTTCGGGCGCTGACCCTGGCGGACGACCCGGATGCCGTGGAGCCTCCGGTCGTCAAACCCTTCAAGGCCGAGCGGCTGGGGGAAGGCCTGACGACCTTCCGGTACGTCCCCCAGGACGACTCGCCGCATCTGCTTGCCTGCGTGCGTTACGCGTGGCAGGTCGAGGAGCACGGGGCCGATGTCGTGATGTGGACGGCGGTCGAGGACATCCCGCGCCTCATCAGCGCCTCCGAGGATCTGGAGAACCTCGCGCACTCCCTGGCGATCTGGATCCCCTGACCTGAGGAGCCACAAAAGCGGAGGCCATCCAGTCTGGTCTCCGCTGGGCTGGAAAGCGGCGGAGAGAACGCACTCCGGTGGGGCACGGTCAGACGGCCGTGCGTGAAGTGTCGGCCCTGAGTACCCGCCGCTCCGCCCGACGTCTCGCACGCACCGCCATCGCCCGCGCGAAGCGCATCACTCCCGCTCACCCGTGGCGTCGTACTCCCGATCCCATCGGCTCTGCCGTACTCCACCCCACGTACCCATCACCACGGCCGCCACGATGAGATACGCGAGCAGCACCCCGTACGAGCCCGTGTCCACGTCCTCAACCGGTCGGGCGACGCCTTCGGGGTCGTACCGGACGCGCAGGGTATCCCCCTCCGACACCCAGTCCCTGCAGCCATCTCCCTCCGACAGCGAGGGCGAGATCTCACGCCCGCCGGACGCCCGCATCGTGCACTCGTCGGTCTTGCGCTCTTCCTTGTGCACGACCACGGCCTCAGTCCACCGGCCGCGGTCCGCCAGAGCGACCTGATCGCCCGCCTGTTTGCCGAGCACGCCCAGTGCCACCCCGGCGACAACGGGCACGATGAACTGCCACGCGACCTTTCGCCGCTTGCGCGGAACCCGGCGCAGCCACAGCACGGGGACCAGGACCGTCGCCAACGGCAGCAGAACGCAGGCAAGCAACAGAGCCACGCCGCCGAAGGGATTCGGCAGAGGCACCACGGGGACAAGCCAGGCCAGTCCTGCGGAGCCGCCGGCGCACGCAAGGCCGAAGAGCGACCAGCGGATCATCGCGATCCGCCACCAGGAACCCCCATCCACAGACCCTGGCTGTACGTCGGCCCGGGACGCGTTCGCTGCCATGCTCTCCCCCGCACTCGGACCGGACCTACGCCGGCCATCGAGCCAGCCTGCCACGCCACCGACAGTGTCTTCATCTTCACCATGCCGGCCGCTGGAAGCTGAGATAGGGCTCGATACCGCCTGCCTCGAAGGCCTTGGCCGCCTGCCCCAGCATTTCCTGTCTGGCTTGCGCCTTGATCTGGGGCGCGGTTGTCGATCCCTTTGAACTGCCCCTCCAAGAGGGCTTCCACGGACCGTTCTCGTCGCTCCGGCTCGTTTTGACCCCGGAACCAGTCTTCTGGCAGAAGCAGTTGATAGTCAGCAAGTGGCATGAGATCACCCGCGGTTTCAGCAATACCGGCGCTTGTGGTTCCCTCCTGCTGCTCTTCAACTGCTCAGCCATCGCCCGGAGATCGGAGACTCGTGACATGACATCCAGACGCAAGCAGCGCCTGATAACGGACCGCCTCGGCATCCACGCCGAAGCCGGCGAATGGTGCTGGATCGAGAAGATCCCGCAGCCCCCGGCGGACGTGCTCCAGGCCGCGGGCAACCCCCGTCTCCGCCCCGCCCGGCTGCCCCCGTCGGGCATCGTCGGCGCGGTGCTCGGTGCGCCGTTCATGCCTCTCCTCATGCTGTTGAGCCTTCTGTCCGATGCGGAAGAAGCCGTCAAGCGCTCCCTCGGCTCGAAGGCGGAGAAGGAGCGGTGGCGGGCCAAGAAGGAGGAGGACAAGCGTCGGGACGCCCTCATCGTCCAACAAGGCCTCGACAAGGTCTTCGACGGGAACTGGGGTGCCAACGCCGGGCAGTTCCTGCTGCGTTGGTACAGCCACTCCACCCACCACCAGCGACTGCTGCTCGCGACCCAGGAGGGGATCGTTCTCGCGGCTCCGCCGCGGCGGGTCAGCGCGGGGCGGGAGAAGCACATGCAGGTCGTCGCGCGTCTGCCCGCCGGCGAAGCGAGCCTCGTCGACCCGTTCTCCGGGGAGTTCGAGACGAGGCTGCTGCTGATCCGTTTCCGGGACGGGTCCTGGCTGCGCGTCGACACGGAAGAGCTGCGCAGCGAACTCCACATGTACGTGCTCCGGCAGCCCCTCCGCTAACAGGGGGGCGGGACCACGACCGGGCGCCGGCCCGGTGCGTACAGCAACGCTGCCGCACCAGGCCGGTGCCTCGCGGGCCGTGCCCCTGAAGAGCGCCCCGGCTACTTCTTCTGCGACTTAGCCAGTTCCTCGTCGATCTGCTCGAACTTGTCCGCCGCCATGGTCAGGTAGTCGCCCATGCCGTCGAGACCGTCCAGCGTGTCCTTCGCGCCGCGCGTGAACTCGTCGAAGTTCTCGTCGAAGGCCTTCGAGGAGCTCTTCGTGACGTAGCCGGACTCGACCAGGTTCGCGATGTACTTGCGCAGGCCGTCCAGCTTCTCCTGGAGGCGCTCCTTCTCCTTCACGACATGCTTGGCAGCATCCCGCATGTCCTGATATGTGACATCAAGGTCCTTGGCCATGTAGCCGCTCCCTCGTGAAAGTGCCGCAGGGCCAACCCCCGTGGCTTCCCTGTTCCAACTGGCTGAGGCAGCAGCTTACGGGTGAGGCGCGAGTGGTGACATCCCGGTTCTGGAACAAGATTGTTCACCACCGTTCCGTCACCGATTCACCATAGGGAAGGGCTCCGATCCCACCCGTTGCCCTTCTGTCATATGGAGCGGATATCGTCACTCCCTACGGTGGCCGGCGTTGCGGAAGCGGCCACGGGGGCCGTTGGGGAGGACAACCGTGCGCCTGACTCTGACCGTCGTCGATCCGTTCGGCGGGGGTACCGCCGACGTCGTGCTCGACGCGGATCCCGAGTCCACCGTCGGGGACATCGCACAGGAACTGGCCAAACAGGTCGGCCACAGCGGTGCCCAGATCATTCCGCTCGGGCATCACGGACAGGTGCCCGCCAACAACTCCCCCCTTGTGTATGTCGATGGGTACGCCGTCGATCCGAGCTCCAATGTCGTCGGGTCGCCGCTGCGCGAAGGTGCCGTCGTCAGCCTTCAGGATCCCGCCGGGTGTCTGCCCGGGGAGCCGACCGGGCTCGTCGAGCTGCGGGTCGTCGGCGGGCCCGTCGCCGGGTTCGTGCACCGGCTCGGGGTCGGGCGGTACGACATCGGCAGCGGGCCCGCCGCGTACATCAGGATCGACGATCCCGAGGTCGACGCCCGCGCCCTCACGTTGTCAGTTGCAACCGATGGCACCTGCCAGGTCGCCGTCCACGGGGAGAAGGGGAAGAAGGACGGGGACCACACCGGCGTCACCCTCGACGGTAAGGACATCGCCGACATCGAAGGCGACTCCTGGCCCCTCGGCGGCCAGATCGCCATCGGGAACTCCCTCGTCGAGCTGGCCCGCTACACCCCGCCCAACGCCGCCCTCAAGTGGTCCGAGGACGGCGTCGGTCTCGACTACAACCGGCCGCCCCGCCTTCGCTCCCCCGACCGGCAGACCAAGTTCCGGCTGCCGTCGCCGCCGCGCGACTTCGAGGCCCGGCCGCTGCCCTGGCTGATGGCGCTCACACCGCTCGTGGGCGCGATCGTGGCCGTCACCATCTTCGGGCGCTGGTACTACCTGATCATGGCGGGGCTCAGCCCGATCCTGCTCTTCGCCAACTACTTCATGGACAAGAAGCACGGGCGCAAGTCCCATGCCAAGCAGGTCAAGGAGTACAAGGAGCAGAAGGAGCGGATCGAGAAGGACGCCCAGGACGCTCTGGTCGCAGAGCGGCAGGATCGGCGGCATGCCATTCCCGACCCCGCCACCGTCCTCTCCCTCGGCACCGGGCCCCGTACCCGGCTGTGGGAGCGGCGGCGTACCGATCGCGACCATCTGCTGCTGCGGGTCGGAACGGGCCAACTCCCGTCCGAGGTCGTGCTCGACGACCCCGAGCAGGACGAGCACCGCCGCCAGGTCACCTGGAAGATCGAGGACGCGCCCGTCGCGCTGTCCCTTCGCTCCCTCGGGGTCATTGGTATGGCCGGGCCCGGGGATTCGGCTCGCGCGCTCGGGCGGTGGGCCATCGCCCAGACCGCAGCCCTCCAAAGCCCCATGGACGTCCAGTTCTATGTGCTGAGCGAGAGCACCGCGCAGGAGAGCTGGGACTGGGTGCGCTGGCTGCCGCACACCAGGCCGTCCGGCGGGCAGGACGTCAACGTCCTGATCGGGACGGACGCGGAGACCGTCGGCGCGCGCATCGGTGAGCTGACGCAGATCCTCGACGCGCGCAAGAAGGCCGCCGAGCAGAACAAGGGGCAGCGGGCGTCGTTCAGCGACCCGGACATTGTCGTCGTGTGGGACGGGTCCCGGCGGCTGCGGTCGCTGCCCGGCGTCGTCAAGCTGCTGCGCGAGGGGCCGGACGTGGCGATGTACGCCCTCTGCCTCGACGCCGAGGAACGGTTCCTGCCCGGTGAGTGCCAGGCCTTCGTCGTGGCGGAACCCAAGGCCGAGGAGCACGCCGACCAGGCGTACGCCCACACCACTCACTCCCAGCCGCAGGTCGCGGGCGGGTTCCCGTCCTTCCAGGCCTGGCACAACACCGGCGCCGAACCCGATCAGCGCGCCCAGGCCGACAAGCTGCGGCTGCGCGTCGAGGAGGAGAGCGCGGAGCGACTGGCCGACGTACGGCCCGACTTCGTCTCCGCCGCCTGGTGTCTGCGCCTGGCCCGGTCCCTGTCCGCGCTCCGCGACATCAGCGGCGAGACCGAGGACTCGGCACTGCCCGGCTCCAGCCGGCTGCTCGACGTGCTCCAGCTGGAGCCGCCGACGCCCGACGCGATCTCCGCGCGCTGGCGGATGGGCGGGCAGTCGACGATGGCGGTCATCGGTGAGTCGTACGACGGCGCGTTCGGCATCGACATCCGCAAGGACGGGCCGCACGGGCTCATCGCCGGTACGACCGGTTCGGGTAAGTCGGAGCTGCTGCAGACGATCGTGGCCGCGCTGGCCGTCGCCAACACCCCCGAGAACATGACGTTCGTGCTCGTGGACTACAAGGGCGGCGCCGCCTTCAAGGACTGTGTGCATCTCCCGCACACCGTCGGCATGGTGACCGACCTCGACGCCCACCTCGTCGAGCGCGCCCTCGAATCGCTGGGCGCGGAACTCCACCGCCGCGAGCACATCCTCGCCAACGCCGACGCCAAGGACATCGAGGACTACCAGGATCTGGTGCGCAGGGATCCCTCCCACCCTCCTGTCCCCCGACTCCTCATCGTCATCGACGAGTTCGCGTCGATGGTGCGTGACCTCCCCGACTTCGTCACGGGGCTGGTGAACATCGCTCAGCGTGGTCGATCCCTCGGTATTCACCTGCTCCTCGCCACGCAGCGGCCCTCCGGTGTCGTGTCCCCCGAGATCCGCGCCAACACCAACCTCCGTATCGCGCTGCGCGTCACGGACGGCGGTGAGTCGAGCGACGTCATCGACTCGCCGGAGGCCGGGCACATCTCCAAGAACACCCCCGGTCGCGCGTACGTCCGACTCGGCCACGCCTCCCTCGTCCCGTTCCAGTCCGGACGCGTCGGCGGACGCCGCCCCGGAGCGGCGGACCCGGCGGTGCTCATGCCCTGGTCGGGGCCGCTGGCCTGGGAGGACCTGGGGCGGGCCGCGCTGAAGAAGCCCAAGGTCGAGGCGCGGGAGGACGAGGAGATCACCGACCTCAAGGTGCTCGTCGACGCCGTGCGCGACGCCAACCGGTCGCTCGGTATCCCGCCCCAGCACAGCCCCTGGCTGCCCGCGCTCTCCGAGACGCTGCTGCTCGACGAGATCGAGGTCCCGGCCTTCGCCGACCACGGCACGGGCAAGCTCGCGCCCGTCCCGTACGGCATCGAGGACCTGCCGGCCGCCCAGGCGCGCCGCCCGGTCGTCGTCGACTTCGCCACCTTCGGCCACCTGATGATCGGCGGCGCCCCGCGCAGCGGTCGCTCACAGATTCTCCGTACGATCGCTGCCTCCCTGGCCCGCACCCACTCCACCGCCGACGTCCACCTGTACGGCATCGACTGCGGCAACGGCGCGCTCAACGCGCTGACGCGGCTGCCGCACTGCGGTGCTGTCGTCAGCCGTAACCAGACCGAGCGCGTGGTCCGGCTGGTCAACCGGCTCAAGGGTGAAATGGCGCGCCGCCAGGACCTGTTGGCGGAGAAGGGGTTCGCTGACATCGGTGAGCAGCGGGCCGCGTCGGCGGCGGAGGAACGCCTGCCGCACATCGTCGTACTGCTGGACCGCTGGGAGGGCTGGGTGCCCACCCTCGGCGAGGTCGACCACGGCTCGCTGACCGACGAGTTGACGACGATGATGCGCGAGGGCGCGAGCATCGGTATCCACCTGGTCCTGACCGGTGACCGCACCCTGCTCGTCGGCCGGATCGCGACTCTCACCGAGGACAAGTACGGGCTGCGGCTCGCCGACCGCAGCGACTTCTCGACGCTCGGTATCCCGCACCGCAAGGTCCCGGAGGAGATTCCGCCGGGCCGTGGCTACAAGAACGAGTCCGGTATCGAGACCCAGTTCGCACTGCTGTCGGAGGACACGACCGGGCAGGGCCAGGCGGCGGCGATCACGGCGATCGGCGAAGCCGCGGCGACCCGGGACGCCCAAGTCCCGCGCTCCCGGCGCCCGTTCCGCGTAGACAGCCTGCCCTCGCGGATCTCGTTCGCGGACGCGTGGGGCATGCGCGACCCGGAGACCTCCGGCTCCCGCCTGTGGGGCCTCGTGGGCATCGGCGGCGACGACATCACGGGCTTCGGCCCCGATCTCGCGGCGGGCGTACCGACGTTCGTCATCGCGGGACCGGCCAAGTCCGGGCGCTCGACGGTGCTGATGAACTTCGCGCAGTCGTATCTGTCCCAGGGTGTACGTCTGGTCATCGCGGCGCCGCGTCAGTCGCCGCTCCGTCAACTGGACGGTACGGCCGGGGTGTTGAAGATGTACACGGGCGACGACATCGACGAGGACGACTTCGAGGAGATCATCGACCAGGCGTCACTGGAGGAGCCGATCGTCGTCCTGATCGACGACGGCGAGATCCTGGAGGACTGCGACGCCGCGAGCCAGATGAAGAAGATCGTGTCGCGGGGTGCGGAGCGGGGGCTCGGGCTGGTCATCGCGGGTGACGAGGAGGACGTCTGCAGCGGGTTCAGTGGCTGGCAGGTCGATGCGAAGAAGGGCCGGCGGGGGATTCTGCTCTCCCCGCAGGAGTCTTCGAGCGGGGATCTGATCGGGGTGCGCATCAACCGGAGCATGGTGGGTGGGCAGATCGCGCCGGGCAAGGGGATGTTGCATCTGGGGGACGGGGAGTTGCGTACGGTCGTCATCCCCGGGTGAGTGGGGGTGCGGGGCGGTGAGGGTTTTCGCCCCCGCCGCCCCTACCCGTCCCATCCCTGGGGGCTGCGCCCCCAGACCCCCCTTTCGCGCTGAACGCGCTCGTCCTCAATCGCCGGACGGGCTGGAGGGTGCGGGCCGGTGCTGAAGTGCGGCGGG